>JANNRV010000150.1:0-5801 GCA_031401775.1 Bacteroidia bacterium
CGCATGACCCACGGATTTGAAAAGTGTTATTTCGGTTTTTGTTTCTCTTCCTGTTTTCTTTGATGAACAGAGTTCGGAGAGTTCTGCCAACACATCGGATCGTTCGATGATTTTCTCATTCAAGGGAATAAGGAGCTCCCCACACTCTTTCAATGCGCCTGCATAATGGTCGACAAAGATTCGTGCCTTCCGAATAACGTCATTGTCAGCTTCCCTCATGTCAGGGCGGTAGGCACCTAGCAAATCGATATGTTGTCCTTCCTGAATAAAATCTCCCAGGAGCAATGGAGTTTTACTTAATGTGGCGCAGCTAATGATATCTGCTATTCCACAAGCTTCTTTCAAGTTCGTGACCGGTTCACACGTAAAGTTTTCTGAGCTTAGGGTTTTACAGACAGCTTTCGCTTTATCAACAGCTCTTCCCCACACCAGCACTTTTTCGATAGGCCTTACAGAGGCATGTGCTTTGATGAGTTCAGCTGACAAAGCCCCGGTTCCTATCATCAGTAATACCTTACTCTCCTTTCGTGATAAATAAGAAGATGCCAATGCTGATGTGGCTGCGGTTCGCTTCACTGTAACAGCGCGTGCATCAAAGATGTATTTGCATTCCCCGGTTTGGGCGTCAAAGAAAACATACACGCCATGAATGGAAGGTAAGTTGAGTTGGGCATTGGCGGGAGAAACTGTCACGATCTTTACACCGACATTCTTTCCGGGCAGCCATGAAGGCATCAGTAGCAAAGTCGAATCTCTTTCTCCCGGAGCTCCTTCAAAATCAAAATGACTGCGCATAGGAGTAACTACTTTACCTTCCCCAAATCCCAGACGAAGACGATCCACTAACACTTTATAGTTAAGTGCTTTTTTTACAACTTCCTCTCCGAGGTATTTCATGCTCGCATTTTTGTTTTGCTATTTTCTAAATAATAATCCAATGATCAACCTTATTTTGAAGGATGGTTGAAAAATCTGCCCGAGGTGCCAGATCCAAATAAGGGTAGGTTACTTTGGAAAGATAAAGGCCTTGAGGATAGGCGGGTTCAAATGTCTTTGGTGTTTCTTTTGTAATGAGATAGCTTTCAAATTCATCTACACTAAGTTCACCTTTCCCTATTTCTAAGAACTTGCCCATGATGATCCGGATCATTCTTCCCAGAAAGCGATCGGCTGAAATCTGAAATCGTATTTTGTCACCACCCTCATCGGCAAATAAAGTAGCCGAGCTTACCTTGCAAACCGTAGTTCGATAATTATCAGGAGTTTTGCAGAGGGCCCGATAATCAGAATATTGAGTGAGCAGCGAAGCAGCCTTTTTCATTTTATCGAAATCAAAACTTTTCTCCAGGTATAAAGCACTGGCGGTGCTCAGAAAGGGATCTTTGTAGGTATGGATGAAATAATCGTAGGTTCTTTGGGTGGCATCAAATCGGGCGTGACTATTTTCAGCTACCTTAAGAATCTCGAAGATGGCAATGTCGTCAGGCAATGTTTTATTCAGGCGAAATAACAAATCAAAATCCCATTCCTTTTCGATGTCTACGTGAAAGAAGAATTGACTCGCGTGGACTTGTGCATCCGTTCTGCCACAACCCATGATGGAAATCGGTGACTTTAAGATCTGGCCAAGGGCAGTTTCTATGATTTGCTGCACACTTAGTGCATCCGCCTGGCGCTGCCATCCCCGGTAAGGAAATCCATTGAAGCCGATATGAAAGAAGTAACGCAAGATTGATTATCTGGGTACTGTAAAATTAACCAGAGAAGTTAAGAATAACCTAAGTTAACGCATAATGTTTTATGCTTCGTAGTAACTTCGATTGTCAAACTTAGGTAGGCTGGTAAGAACACTTACTATCTGCTCTTGTTGGTTGTAAGTTTATCTTGTGTCAAACGATAGAAAAGCACGGCAGCGCGCTTCGCCTGCATAGAAACAGTGCGAGGATCTGCTGTTTCATTTACGGTGTGACCTCCTGAGGAGCCGAGCCCTAATCCATCTATCGCCATATCAACATACTCAACCGTAAAGGAAATATCAGCAGCTCCGGCTTTGCGCGGATGCACAGCCACTACTTCACCAAAGCCAAGGTCTTTGCTCACCTGATTGAAGTAACCGAGTAATTTGAGATTACCATCAGTAGGAGCCAGGGGAGGATAGCCTTCTCCAAACGTGATTTCAGCGGATGTTTGGGGGAGATGTTTTTCAACGATAGCCTTCATGGTTTCTTGTGTCTTCTTGAGTTGTTCGGGTGAGATGGCCCGAATATCTCCCATCACGACCGCTTCTTTTGCTACAATGTTACTTTTGCCATATGCACTTCCACCATCCATGTCTTTGTCATGTTCTACCGTATTGCCCGCGAGCATCATGCCCGGATTGAAGGTGAGGTTGGGTTCTTCAGAGAGGGCTTCATAAAAATTGTTCACGATGCGACTTGCCTCATAGATGGCTCCGACCCCAATCTTCTCTGTAAAAATCTGAGAGGAGTGCGCAGGAACTCCTGTTACGTTAAGCTGCCAGCCCGAAGAACTGCGTCTTGAAACCACAGCTGTCTTTGGATCACCGGCACCATCTTCAAAGCCAATGGCAATATCAGCTGCTTTAGCAGCTTCAATTAAATCGTGCCGTGCCAGAGCCAAGGGTTTGCCACTGAGTTCTTCATCTCCTGTCATCACTACAATGATATTCATGTCTTTTAATAGTCCTGCATCTTTTAATGCCTGCAAGGATTGAACGATCACCACATCACCGCCCTTCATGTCACCCACTCCTGGTCCTGACATAGTAGAATCATTAATCATTTTGAATTGTTGAAATGGACTGGACAACTCGAATACCGTATCCAGATGTCCGATGAGCAAAAGGGTTTTTCCTTTCCCTTTATGTTCAGCAATAAGATGTCCTGCCCTGCCAAAAGGTTTCCCATCTACCCACCGCGTCTGAAAACCCAACGCTTCAAATTTTGCTTTGAATATTTGACCTACTTTGTAAACGCCCTCGAAATTCATGGATCCGCTATTGATATTAACTACTTCTTCCAGTAGATTCATGGCTTCCTGCTTATGAGCATCTACAAAGGAGGCTATCTTTTTTTCAATTTTGGAGAGTTGAGCGTGTAAGGGCGATGATCCTGTGAATGTAAGTAAGAAGTAAAGAGTAATTTTCTTCATTGATATGAGTAATTGTTATTAAACTATTCCTGTACCCGTCTAAAATCCAAATCCTGAAAGTCAAAACTAAAGTCAGTAAGAGGTGAGATTGCATTCATCTTTATGCCGATCCCCCTACCATTTCTATCCAATTGAAATTCAACATATGCATCGACATCCAGCTCGCGGTCATTCCATTTTGCAATAAATGTATTGGCTTTGTAATGAAGCATTTCTCCTTTCAACCGGGGAGATCTTTTGGATTCAAACCAGAGTTTTCCGTTTCTCTGAAGAATAACAGCATCACCAAACCAGGAATCGGTATAGATTCCTGCATATTGACTTACATCTATTGTAGTTGAAGCTGTTTTCTGTGCTTCGATGTCTTTCCAAACTTGATCAGTGATTTTCTTTGCCTCCGCATTGCCGGCCAGCCATCGATCCTGATATTCCTTAACTCTGTCTTTCTTGGGCATGCCCAGGTAGCTGTCTTTGATGGTGTTGGTGATTGAAACGAAGGCCTGGCCTACTTGCTGATTGGTAAAGACGATGATTCCCAATTTTAACTCTGGAATCAGCGTCACCTGAGTGACAATACCGGCAAGACCTCCTGTATGAGTAGCTTGAAGATAACCTTTTACATCGCTTAGAAACCAGCCTAAGACATAGCTTGAAAAATGCGTATTGTAAGGCGTAGGCCCCTTAACCGGAATTATAGTTTGGGGTGTCCACATTTCCTGCTGCACCTCTTCACTGAAAAGCTGTTTAGAAAGTCCTTCGCCAAATTTTCCATGATTGAGTTGCATGATTACCCATTTACTCATGTCGGTCAGGTTGCTATAAATGCCTCCCGCTGCATTGGCGGTTTCACTCCAGTCGATTTTAATCACCTGCACTTTGCCATTAACCGGAGCATGAGGGTCAATGACATTGGATTTACTTTTCAGCCTGGCGATGGAAGCAGCACTAGCCATAAAGCCCAAGGGCTGCATGATTCTTTTTTCAACAAAATCTTCCCAGCTCATTCCGGAAGCACGGGCAACAATCTCACCGGCTACAATGTAAAGATTGTTGTCATAGTCGTACTTGGTACGAAAACTCGATACCGGTTTAAGATAACGCAGGTTATGAATGATATCCGCCTTTGTAAAATTGCTGGAGTCTGGCCACATCATCAGATCTCCCGCACCAAGGCCCAATCCACTTCGATGTGTGAGCAAGTCCTTAATGGTAAATTCCTCAGTAACCCATGGATTGTACATTTTGAATTCCGGGATATATTGAGTCACCTTGTCATCCCACAGGATTTTCTTTTCATCTACTAACATACCGAGCGCAGCAGCGGTATAGGCTTTGCTGTTGGAGGCTATTCCAAAGAGTGTATTTTCATCCACTTTTTGTTGCGTATTCAATGAACGAACGCCATAGCCTTTGGAGTGAATGACTTTACAATCTTTAATGATGGCTACTGCTATACCGGGGACATCAAATGTTTTAAGTACCCGCTCTGTCAGTTGATCTACTTCGGTAGAGGTAATCGGCTGTGCCTGAGCTGTGATAAAGGAATGAATGACAAAGGAAATAAGTAAAATGGAGAATGGAACTGATCTCTTTTTCATAATTGTGTATTTATGAACCCACACAACTGGTGAATTTCAAGAGCAAGATAAAGATTTTTCCGGTTGACCTGCCTGCACTGGGAAATCACTTTGACTAATGATAGATTTGATATTATTCCTAGAATGATTTTCGACACCATTATTATTGGAAAGGGATTGATTGGATCGGCTACGGCAAAGCACCTGAGTCTTTCTCAAAAGAACCTCGCCATCATTGGCCCGGATGAACCCAGTGATTTGGACCAGGCCATTGTCTTTGCAAGCCATTACGATAGTGGCAGGGTGCAGCGATTGATAGGGCATAACGATGCGATGACTCGGCTTAACCTTCTCTCCGTAAATCATTACCCCTGGCTGGAAGCAGAAAGCGGAATTAAGTTTCATACCGAGGCCGGCTGTCTGTATGTGAATCCTTATGGATTGGATGATTATTTGAATGAAGCACCCACTAAAGCGAAGCAATTCGGAATAAAGGCTTCATTTTATAACAGCAACACAGAATTAGAAAAGGCATTTCCAGAATTTAGATTCCCTACAACCTCAGCCGGTATGTTAGAGCCGTCACCTTCAGGTCATATCAATCCACTTCTTTTGATTAAAGCACAACTCAGCGTGTTTGAAAAAAATGGAGGAACTGTATTCAGAGACACAGTGACGGCTTTGAAGTTTGTAAATGGAATTGCAGAAGTAACAACCCTTACGCATAAGTATCAGGCAAGGAAGATCATCCTTGCAGCAGGGGCATTTTCGAATTTCTTCCCATTGCTGGACAAAAAACTAGCCCTGATCACAAAAAGTGAAGTCGTCATTTTGGCCAAGGTTAGCAAAGAGGAAGCGTTTCGCCTTTCCAACTTACCTTCTCTACTCTATGAAATTGATACACCGGAGTTTGAGGGAATTTATTCCACTCAACCCCTTCAGTATCCTGATGGAAATTACTACCTCAAGATGGGCTGCAATCTTCCAGAGGATATTTACTTTGGTGGTGACCTAAGGGAAGTTCAGCAATGGTTTAGAAGCGGAGAAAGTGAC
>JANNRV010000151.1:0-14662 GCA_031401775.1 Bacteroidia bacterium
TTAAAACAATCCCACCTAAAAACTATCGGACGATAGCGCCCAGCCTGTAAGCATCCCCTTTTTAGTACAATCTAAAAGTAGAAATTCATTTTACTTTTTAATTTCTCTTCCGCTTAGTACCTTGAGTTCAATCTAAATTATGAAAGCACTCGTCCTCACTGCTGCAGGTCACATTGAGCTGAAAGACATTCCCAAACCGGTCTTGTCACCCGGTAAGGCCATAGTAAAGATCAAAGCTACAGCCCTCAACCGGAGGGATGACTGGATCAGGGAAGGCAAGTATCCCAACATCCGCTTTGGCGTAACGATGGGTTCTGATGGTGCGGGTGTGGTCGAAGAAGTTTTTGACGAGGAAAATCAGGCGTGGGTAGGCCAGGAGGTGGTAATCAACCCGAATATTGATTGGGGCTCAGACCTCGAAGTACAGTCGGGAAAGTATACCATTTTAGGTATGCCCATGAATGGAACGTTTGCAGAATACTGTTTGGTATCTATCGATCGTCTGCAGCACAAACCCTTTCATCTTGATTTTCTTCAGGCTTCTGCTTTGCCGTTGGGCGGACTCACAGCCTTCCGTGCTTTGTTCAGACGGGGCGGGTTGCGTGCGGGTCAGAATGTTTTAATCTCCGGATTTGGTGGAGGAGTGGCGCAGTTTTGTTTTCTGTTTGCCAAAGCTGCAGGGGCCAATGTTTATATCACTTCAGGCAGTGATGAGAAGATTGCCCGCGCCCTGAAGATGGGCGCCAAAGGAGCGTACAATTATAAGAAGGAATCTAACTACAGTGATCTTTGGAAGACAAAAGGAGGATTTGATTTAGTGATAGACAGTGCCGGTGGCGATCAGATCAACAACTTCATTAAGGTATTAAAACCCAATGGACGTATTGTTTTTTACGGAGCCACCAATGGACTCCCTTCTAAAATTGACTTGTATAAAATGTTCTGGCATCAACTGACACTTCAGGGCACCACCATGGGCAATGATCATGAGTTCACTGAGATGCTCGCCTTTGTGAGCAAGCACCAGATTCGCCCTATCGTAGATTCGATCAGACCCTTCTCTAAAATTGCAGAGTCGTTTGGCGATATCACAAAGTCAAACAAAGTGGGGAAGATTGTCTTTCAACTTTAGGCGAAGTCCCTCTCCTTTGGAGAGGGATTTAGGGTGAGGCCCTATTCCAAAAGACCTTCCAATTCCGCTACCGCCTTATGATCTCTTGCGGCTTTTGCCTTCTCAATTCCTTTCGCCACAATAGATCTTGCCCGATTAGCTTCAGATTGATTGATCGCCAACAACGCAGCATGGTAATAAACAGGAACATATCCGGGGTGTTGATCCATTACCCTGTTGAAGAGTTCCTTGGCCTTCCCTGGATTGTCGTCCACCAATTCCAGCCCCAGCGCATAGAGCGGAAAGGGATCATTCGGGTCTTCTTCCGCATATTGCTCCAGAAGTTGGATTCGGCCGGAATTCATAGGTAGGTTTAGGTTTTTGAGTTCGGATTTAACCGTAATTATGCAATAGAATTACTATTGCATAATTTGACGAATGAAAATCAATGAATTACTTTCGCTCTTTAGAAACCAATTTGTGATTTTCATTGTCAAGGTTAAACCTGACAATCCTGACTCTTTTGTCAGGATTCGTCAGTAAATCAAGATTCATTTTATTCTAATGCGTAATCTGGGTTTAAACTTTTATCCTTTATCTTGAAGCCGAATTTGCTTCCGTTTTGTTTAATCTGATGATAATCATTTTGTTGAGAAAGTTATGAAGATTTTAGTTTGCATTACCCATGTTCCGGATACCACATCCAAAATCAATTTTATAGAAAATAACACCAAGTTCGATACGGCCGGAGTACAGTTTATCATTGGCCCATATGACGATTATGCACTCGCGAGAGCCATTGAATTGAAGGAGACGATGGGAGCAACTGTTACTGTCTTGAATGTGGGCACTGTGGAAACAGAACCTACCATCCGTAAAGCATTGGCCATTGGCGCAGATGATGCCATTCGTGTCAATGCAGATCCGGCTGATTCCTTTTTTGTTGCCACACAAATAGCTGAACAAGCTAAAGGATATGATTTAGTCTTGATGGGAAGAGAGTCCATCGACTTCAATGGAGGTGTGGTGCATAGTCTTGTAGGCGAACTGCTGGGATTGCCTTCTTTTTCTCCGGTCATGAAGTTGGAGATAGAAGGTACTAAGGTGAAAATGGCCCGGGAAATTGAAGGCGGAAAAGAAATGCTTGAAGCTAGTCTTCCCCTGGTGGCGGGTTGTCAGGAGCCTATTGCAGAATGGAAGATTCCCAACATGCGCGGTATCATGTCGGCAAGGACAAAGCCACTGAAAGTGGTTGAGCCTAAGGCGATAGACCATCCTACTAAAATTCAAAAGTTCGAATTACCTGCAACGAAGGGAGCCGTAAAAATGATTTCAGCGGATAACGTGGCGGAGTTGGTCACCCTGTTGAAGACAGAAGCAAAAGTTCTTTAAGAAATAATTTATAACGTAAAGATAAGAAGATGGCAACATTGGTTTTTGTAGAAACTTCAGATGGGAAAGTAAAGAAGACCTCGCTCGAAGCAGTAGCGTATGCCCATGCGATGGGAGGAGAGGTGACAGCAATTGCGCTGGGCACGGTAGATAAATCAGAGCTGGAATCAATTGGAAAATTTGGAGCTGCAAAAGTAGTGCACGTAGCAGATGAACGATTGAATCAAGGTGTGGCAAAGGCTTATGAAGTTGTGCTCAGTCAGGCAATGAAGGATGAGAAGTCAACTACACTTGTATTGGCTAACTCTTCTCTGGGAACTCCGGTGGCGGCATTGGTCGCGGCAAAATTGGGAGCAAGTCTGGCTACGAATGTGGTCGAACTGCCCAATACAAGTTCAGGATTTGTAGTGAAGAGAAGCATTTATACAGGGAAGGCATTTTCTTATGTAGAATTAAAGAATCCGATTAAAGTAATCGTTATTAAAAAGAATGCAGCTGAAGCAAAGGAGATCGGAGCAGCCGCTACGGTTATGCCTTATTCTATGACCCTTTCTGATGCAGATTTTAATGCAAAAATAACCTCAACAGAAAAAGCCACTGGAGATGTATTATTATCTGAAGCTGAGATAGTTGTGTCAGGCGGAAGAGGGATGAAAGGCCCTGAGCACTGGGGTCCCCTTGTGGAGTTGGCCAAGACACTCCATGCAGCAACGGGTTGTAGCAAACCGGTCTCTGATATGGACTGGAGACCGCACCATGAACACGTGGGCCAGACAGGAGTCAAAGTAGCTCCTCAACTGTACATAGCCATCGGTATTTCTGGAGCTATTCAGCACCTGGCAGGGGTTAACTCTTCCAAATGTATTGTAGTGATCAATAAGGATGCAGAGGCTCCCTTTTTCAAGGCTGCAGACTACGGTATTGTTGGAGATGCCTTTGACATCATCCCTAAGCTTACCGCTGCCATCAAGGCAGCCAAATGATTTGATTTTTTAACTTGATTTGATAAATATTTTTTAATTTCAACTTTCCCGGACTTCATTGAAGAAGATTAAACTAGAAATTCTCGGACTCTCCTCAAGCCAATCGCAATCGGGTTCTTTTGCTTTAGTATTGGGAGAATCGGATGGTAACCGCAGACTACCCATTATCATTGGCATGTTTGAAGCCCAGGCGATCGCTATCGAGATAGAAAAGATTATGCCTAATCGCCCGATGACACATGATCTTTTTAAATCATTCGCCAATTCGTTTCACTTTCATGTGGATGAAATCATTATTTCTGATTTAAAGGAAGGTGTTTTCTTTGCTAAGATCGTTTGTACCGATGGCCTAAAGAAAAATGAGATTGACGCACGGCCCTCCGATGCAATTGCCATAGGCTTACGGTTTGATGCACCTATCTTCACCTACGAAACCATTCTTGCCGAAGCGGGGATAGTCCTCACCGATGAGGAAGAGGAGGAAGAGAAGGAAAAAGAAAAGTCGGAAAAGAAAGAGGCTAAAGTAGAGTCGAAAACAAAGGCAAAGAAAGAGTCTTCTAAAAAAGGAGATGATTATAAAAATTATTCGGTAGACAAACTCAATGAATTGCTGAAAGACGCAATTGATAAAGAGGATTACGAGCGCGCAGCAAAAATCAGGGATGAGCTTGGGAAAAGGAATTAGTTTCAAGTTTCAGGTTTTAAGTTCAACGTTGCAGAGCCCAAACTTGAAACCTTAAACTTGAAACCTGCAACTAAGTAACCAGGATTCCATCTCAAAAACAGCAGCCATAAAAATAGATCCCATATAACATCACACAGCTAATGGAATACATCCGGTGTCTGGCAGGATTAATTTTTATTTTAGGGGTAGCTTTTCTTCTTTCGGGTAACCGCAGAGCCGTGGACTTTAGGCTCGTGTTGGTGGGAATTACAATTCAGATTATTTTTGGATTACTTATTGGCAAAGTGGAAGAGGCGCGCATAGCCTTCCAATTCATTGGCGATAAGTTTGTTTATTTCTTAAGCTTCGCACAGCGGGGTGCAGAATTTCTATTTGGCGATCTTGCCAAGAATAGCGTTAATAGTCCCGATGTTAAACATAATCTGGGATTCCTCTTTGCTTTTCAGGCCTTACCCAATGTCATTTTCATTAGCGCGATTACAGCAGGGCTTTATTATCTTGGTCTCCTCCAGAAAATCGTTTATGGTTTTGCCTGGGTAATGGCCAAGACGATGCGCTTGTCCGGAGCAGAGAGTCTCTCGGCAGCCGCCAATATTTTTATGGGCCAAACAGAAGCACCTCTTTTGGTAAGACCTTTTATTCCTAATATGACAAAGTCGGAATTGCACTGCCTGATGGTAGGAGGCATGGCAACGATAGCAGGCAGTGTATTGGGAGCCTACGTCTCATTTTTAGGAGGAGGAGATCCCGCAGAACAAGCGAAATTTGCATCGTATCTATTAAGCGCTTCCATCATGAATGCTCCCGCAGCCATTGTTCTTGCAAAAATCTTTATGCCGGAAATAGAACCGGAGAAAATTGACAGAGAGTTGAAAGTGAATAAAGAGAAAATTGGCGCCAACCTCGTTGATTCATTGGCCTCTGGTGCAGCCGATGGATTGAAGCTAGCCTTGAATATCGGGGCCATGCTATTGGCCTTCATTGCGATTATCTATGCGGTAAATTGGATTCTCGTTGATTTCATCGGAGCATATACGGGACTCAATGAATTTGTTGCTTCAAGTACCAACGGTACGTTCAAAGGATTTTCTCTGCAATATATATTAGGTCAGGTCTTCAGGGTCTTTGCCTTTGCGATGGGTGTAGAGTGGGCCGATACACTTCAAGTGGGTAGTCTATTGGGACAAAAAATGGTGATCAACGAGTTTGTCGCTTATCTTGATTTAGCCAACATGAAAACAGCCGGACTCATCAGTGAAAAATCAATTCTTATTTCTACCTACGCCCTGTGTGGCTTTGCCAACTTCAGTTCAATCGCCATTCAGATCGGAGGGATAGGAGGAATGGCCCCCGGAAGACAAGGCGACCTATCCAAACTTGGTCTTCGGGCAATGATCGCTGCATCTTTGGCAACCATGATGACCGCTACGATTGCTGGGGCTTTATTTTGATTGTCTTTTCGACCTCAGGGAGAAATCTAAAGTCAAGCATCGTCTCTCGCAGAGGACGATGCGCTGTTGTATTCGGATACGGATATGTAGCAGGTTTTAAGTCGAGCATCGTCTCTCGCAGAGGACGATGCGCTGCTTAAGTTTCTGACAGTACGGGAAACATCTTAAAGATTGCTGGCCCCTCGCATCCGAAGCGGAGACGATTCTGGACGGTAGCTTGGGCTCAGACAAACGCATCCATCCTTCACGCAAGTTATGCCAGATAGGGTGATTTTATTCCTAGCGAAATTCAGGTAATTTTAAGTGAATCCATAACCTTCATTGGTGAAATGGTAAAGCTTAATGCCCCGTTACTAATCATTTTTAATTGAAAGAATCCCAAACCCGCAAGGACATCATCGATATCAAGCTAAAGGCTGCTGGATGGAATGTGTCCGACAGGAGCCAGGTGGTGGAAGAGTATGATATTGAGATTGGTCTGCCTGCGGGAGTTCAAGAACCAACTACACCTTATCAGGGCCATCAGTACTGCGACTATGTTTTGTTTGGTAAAGAAGGAAAGCCTTTAGCGGTTGTGGAGGCAAAGAAAACATCAAAGGATGCTGCGGTAGGACGCGAACAAGCCAAACAATATTGCCAATACATCCGCGATAAGCAGGGCTATGAACTTCCTCTATGCTTCTATACTAACGGTCATGACATTTATTATTGGGATATTGGCAACTATCCACCACGCAAAGTATTTGGTTTCCCTACGCGAGACGACCTGGAACGCTTCAAATACATTCAGAAATCCCGAAGGTCGCTGGCAGAGGAGTTGATTAACACACGCATTGCTGGGCGCGACTATCAGTTACAAGCAATCAGAGCAGTATTGGAAGGTGTTGAGAAGAAGAGACGCAAGTTCTTGTTGATCATGGCAACTGGAACAGGTAAAACCAGAACATGTATTGCCCTTGTTGATGCGCTGATGAAAGGAGGCTGGGCTGAACGTATTTTGTTTCTCGTTGACAGAATCTCTTTACGTGATCAAACCCTGAACGAATTTAAGATGCATCTCCCCAATGAGCCGCGCTGGCCAAAGGAAGGTGAATATGAAATCTCGAAGGATAGGAGAATTTATGTATCCACGTATCCCACCATGCTCAACATCATTCGGGATGAGCAAAACTCCTTGTCTCCACATTTCTTTGATTTGATTGTGGTGGACGAGAGCCATCGCTCGATTTATAATACCTATCAGGAAATCTTAGACTACTTCAATACCATCACACTTGGATTAACGGCCACACCAACTGATGCTATAGATCACAACACTTTTAAGTTATTTGAATGCGAAGATGGCTTGCCCACATTTGCCTATTCCTACGATCAGGCCGTAAACAATATTCCTCCATACCTCTGCAACTTTCAGGTGATGAAAATCAAAACGAAGTTCCAGGAGGAAGGAATCAGTAAGCGAACGATCTCACTGGATGACCAGAAAAGTTTGATGCTTGAAGGCAAGGAAGTGGAAGAGATCAACTTTGAAGGAACGGACATTGAAAAGACAGTTGTCAACAAAGGAACGAATGCGCTCATCGTTCGCCAGTTCATGGAGGAGTGTATTAAAGATCCCAATGGAGTGCTGCCGGGCAAAACAATCTTCTTTTGCATGAGTATGAACCATGCCCGAAGAATAGAGCAGATATTCGATGCCCTTTATCCGGAATACAACGGTGAGCTGGCCAAGGTATTAGTTTCTGATGATCCAAGAGTTTACGGTGTTGGCGGGTTACTCGATCAATTCAAAACCAGAGACATGCCGCGCATTGGTATTAGTGTGGATATGTTGGATACGGGCATTGACATTCGCGAACTGGTGAATCTTGTTTTTGCAAAACCTGTTTACTCCTACACCAAGTTTTGGCAGATGATTGGCCGGGGCACTCGCTTACTGGAACCAACAGCAATGAAACCCTGGTGCACAGAGAAAGATGTTTTCCTTGTCCTCGACTGTTGGGACAACTTTGAATACTTCAAACTCCATCCGAAAGGGAAGGAGTTAAAATCGCAGGTGCCTTTACCGGTGCGGTTGTTTGGGTTCAGGATCGATAAGATTGAGAAGGCTCTTGAACTCGGTAATCAGGAGTTGGTAGTGAAAGAAGTTGAAAAGCTACGAAAGCAGATTAATGACCTTCCTAAAAACTCGGTTGCCATCATGGATGCAAAGTCGTCCTTGCAACGACTAGACGATGAAAACTTTTGGGCGAAGCTCGATGACAAGAGAATTGATTTCCTCCGGACAACTGTAAAACCATTGCTAAGAACTGTATCCAACACCGACTTCAAAGCCATGCGTTTTGAAAAGGATATTGTAGAAGTCTCGCTGGCTCACTTAAAAGGAGAGAAAGAAAAGTTTGAAGCACTGAAAGACAGCATCATTGAAGAGATTGCCAAGCTGCCTCTTTCTATTAACACAGTTGCTTTACAAGAAGAGTTAATCCGGAAAAGCCAGGCCAATCATTTTTGGGCAACCGTAACAGAAGAAGGCTTTGATCAGTTGATTAACAAGCTGAGCCCATTGATGAAATTGATCGAATCCTTTGTGGTGCCACTAGGTCCTGCTGCCTTCGACCTTAAAGATGAGTTGTATGCTAAAGAGTATGTTGAGTTTGGCCCACAACATGAGGCGTTGAGTGTTGCAAAGTATCGTGAGTTAGTTGAGAAGCGTGTTAACGATCTGGTATCAAAGAACCCCATTCTTCAAAAGATTAAAGATGGCAAAGCCATTAATGAATTTGAAGCTGAGAAACTAGCGGACCAACTTCATGAAGAACATCCTCACATTACTATCGATTTATTGCGCAGAGTTTACAATCATAAGAAGGCTGAGTTGTTACAATTCATAAAACACATTTTAGGAATTGAGATTCTCGAAAGTTTTCCGGAAACCGTATCAAAGTCTTTTGAGAAGTTCATTGCCAGCCATAGCGACTTAACAGGCCGGCAATTACAGTTCCTTGAGTTGCTCAAAGGGTATATCCTTGAGAAGGGAGATCTCACTAAAAAGAATCTTATCGAATCACCGTTTACAATGTTGCATCCGGAAGGCATCCGTGGAGTCTTTAATCCTAAACAAATAGAAGAAATTTTTGGATTTACTCAAAAGTTAATCGCGGCATAATAACACTATGAAAAAGGAACTCATTATTGAACTTTTTGAAAAATTTGAGCAAGCCTGTTACCTCTACAAAGAGATAGAATGTTGGAGTGCCAGAGATCTTCAGACAATTTTCGGTTATGCCAAATGGGACAACTTTTACAAGGTAATTGAGAAAGCTAAAACAGCCTGCGAAACCAGCGGGGCAGAGGTTTCTTATCATTTTGCCGATATCGGGAAGATGATCGATCTCGCTAAAGGTGCACAGCGTGAAATTGAAGATGTTGCGCTCACCAGATATGGCTGCTATTTAGTGGCACAGAACGGAGATCCCTCAAAAAATGAAGTCGCCTTTGCGCAAACCTACTTTGCGGTTCAAACCCGGAAGCAAGAAATTATTGAACAACGCTTACTGGATGTAGCCAGGGTTTCGGCAAGACAAAAATTAAGCAAAAGCGAAAAGAGGCTGTCAGGGATTATCTATGAAAGAGGAGTGGACGAGAAGGGTTTTGCCTTAATTAGAAGCAAAGGTGACTCGGCATTATTTGGTGGGATTAGCACCAACGATATGAAGCATAAATTGAGTGTGCCGGATAACAGACCTCTAGCTGACTTTCTACCAACACTTACCATTAAAGCAAAGGATTTTGCCACCGAGCTTACAAGTCATAATGTGGTGGAGAAAGATTTGAAAGGAAATGAAAAAATTAGTAAGGAGCATGTTGACAATAATTTGGCTGTGCGAAAAATGCTGATACAGCGTGGAGTAAAACCCGAGCAATTACCTGCCTCCGAAGATGCAAGCAAATTAAAACGCAAATTGGAGAGTGACGAAAAGAAGATTCTAAAAGACGCTAAAAAGAAAAAATTGAAGTAATGCTCCAATCCAACCCCATACTAAAATCCCTCATCGACAAACTCTGGAACAACTTCTGGAGTGGTGGTATCTCTAACCCACTCACCGCTATTGAGCAGATCACCTATCTCATTTTCATGAAGCGGCTGGATGACCTCGAAGCCAAGCGCGAGCGCGATGCTGAGTTCACCGGAGAGAAATACACCTCACGCTTTAGCGGAAAATACAAAGTGCCTGGAAGTAACGATAGCGTGAGCAAAGAGAAATTACGTTGGAGCAACTTCAAGCGCATGCCTGCGGAAGAAATGTTACTCCATGTGCAGACGAAAGTGTTTCCGTTCCTGAAAGAACTCAATGTTGTGTCCCCCACGGGGGACGAGCGAAGCGGAGGGGGGCCATTTACACGATCGATGAGTAATGCGGTCTTTATTATGCCCAAGCCATCCCTGCTAGTAGAAGCCATCAACATCATCGAACAAATCTTTGCCGAAATAGAAAAAGATGCCAGCGAAGGCGGCCACGCTTTTCAGGACATACAGGGCGATGTGTATGAAATGCTGTTGAGCGAAATTGCTTCTGCCGGAAAGAACGGGCAGTTCCGCACACCACGACACATTATTAAACTGATGGCCGAACTTGTCGCTCCTCAACTCGGCCAACGCATTGCCGATCCTGCTTGTGGTACAGGAGGATTTCTATTGGGTGCTTATCAATACATGCTCACTGACTTAGTTCGCAAAAAGAGCCCGAAGAAGTTACTGAATGATGAAGACGGTTTTGAGCGAGGCACAACAAGCTCTGTGGTTACCGAGAAAGTAAAAAAGATTCTCGAAGACAGCTTCTATGGCTTTGACATTGACACTACAATGGTGCGCCTCGGCCTCATGAACCTGATGATGCACGGTATCGACAACCCGCACATCGATTACAAGGACACGCTGAGCAAGAGCTTTAATGAAGATAGCCAGTATGATGTGATCATGGCCAACCCACCCTTCACCGGCAACATTGATAAAGGTGATATTAATGAAGGCCTCAAACTGCCCACCACCAAAACCGAACTGCTCTTTACCGAGCGCATCTTTACCATGCTGAAGATGGGCGGCACCGCAGCCGTGATTGTGCCGCAAGGCGTATTGTTTGGAAGCGGCAATGCCTTTGTGATGGCGCGAAAAAAAATGGTGGAAGAAGCAGAACTGAAAGCCGTGATCACCTTGCCCAGCGGAGTATTTAAACCCTATGCCGGAGTGAGCACCTCCATTTTAATTTTCACCAAAGGCGGAGAAACTCAACACACCTGGTTTTATGACCTACAAAGTGATGGGTATAGTTTGGATGACAAGCGCAACAAGCTGGAAGGCTATGGCGACTTGCAGGAAATTGTGCAAAAGTACAAAGCGCGCAAAAGTCCTCCCCCCTCGGGGGAGGATTTAGGTGGGGGCCAGGACAGAACACAAAAATATTTCTTTGTGCCCAAACAAGAACTGGTGGACAATGAGTATGATCTGAGTTTGAGCAAGTATAAGGAAGAAGTGTATGAGGAAGTGAGTTATGAAAAACCTAAAGTGATTCTAAAGAAATTAACTCAAATTGAAAAGAGTATTTCAAGTGGTATTGAAGAATTAACGGAGCTGCTAGATGGGTAATTCTGCTTCAAAGAGATTAGGAGATTATTGTCAACTGCGAAATGGATATGCATTCAAAAGCGGAGATTTCGTTGATGATGGAATTCCGGTTGTTAGAATTTCTGATATTCAAGATGGCGGAATAGATTTAACAGATACGGTAAAGGTTAAACCGAAAGATGATTTTGAGAAATTCTCAGTTTCAAAGGGAGATATATTAATTGCAATGTCAGGCGCTACTACCGGGAAGTACGGTGTATTTGATTCAAGTCAAAAGGCATATCAGAATCAGCGTGTTGGATGTTTTGTTATCAAAGACAAGAAGCAGCTTGATAATCGTTTTCTCTATTTTTTAATTTCGCAACTAAAAGCAAAAATTGAAAGTGAAGCTTACGGTGGAGGTCAACCAAATATTTCTGCGAGTAAGATTGAAGATTATAAAATTGATATTCCTCATCTTGAAGACCAAATCCGCATCGCCAATATTTTAAGCAAAGCCGAGGCGCTGATCAGCCAGTGCAAAGAAAGCCTCCGCCTCCTCGATGAATTTTTGAAGAGTACGTTTTTGGAGATGTTTGGGGATCCCGTGAGGAATGAGAAAGAATGGAAAGAAGAAAAACTATTTGAAGTATTAACTGATATTAAAGCAGGGTGGAGCCCCGTATGCGAAGACCATCCACGCGATGATGAAAGTCAATTAGCAATCTTGAAGCTCAGTGCCGTGACTTATGGTGAATTCAACCCTAAAGCAAACAAGAAGTTGAAACCTGAAACAGAAGTCAAGAAGAGAATTGAACCTAACAAAGGAGATGTGCTCTTTTCCAGGAAGAATACTCTTGATTTAGTAGGTGCAACTGCTTTTGTATTTAGGGATTATCCAAATCTTCTCTTGTCTGATACAATTTTTAAATTGGAGTATGATAAATCAAAGGTCAATGGACTTTTTTTGTGGAAGCTTCTTTCCAATGGGAGTGTGAGAACTGCAATACAAAAATTAGCAACGGGTAGTGCAGGTTCGATGCCAAATATTTCACAAGAACGATTATTATCATTTAAAACGATTCTGCCACCTCTCAAACTCCAAATCCAATTCGCGCACATCGTTGAAAAAACAGAAGCCCTCAAAGCCCACTACCAAAGCAGTTTGCAAGAACTCGAAAATTTGTACGGCAGTTTGAGCCAGCGGGCGTTCTCAGGGAAACTTGTCCCCCTCCATGAGGGGGCAGGGGGAGGGGAACTTGCCATGGCGGCAGAGCCGAAAATGAAATATGGGAAATCTTATTAAGCAATATTGCAATTTTGACTAAATGTCGAAACACCTATCCCTAATTGAACTTGTGAATCTATTAAATCGTTATTTTTGAGCAATGCCAAAACTACCTAAAGCCCCGCTGCAGGAAGCCATTTTTGAAATCCGTTGGGAGCTTGATTTCGACCCATCTACTAATCAACAACTTGATTTAGGTTTCTCACTAGCTCAAGGAAAATTGCAGGAGATTGCTAAGGAATATTTTCCGGTTTACAAACGTAAATTACCTCATGGTCTTCCAGATCAAATGCTGCAGTACCAGGCGATAAATCAGTACTGGTCTAAGGGTGAAATATGGCCAGTTTTACAGCTTGGACCGGGGATTTTTACGGTAAATGAAACCGAGCAAAACTATGACTGGCCCCAGACCTATTTTCCATTGATAAAAAAAGCACTCGAATGGGTTTATAAGGCCTATGATGGCAAACTTCTACTAAAATCAGCGAGTTTGAGTTACATTGATTCAGTTCGGCTCAAGGACTATGGATATGAGGGATGCTGGCAAGATTTTATTCAGGAACATTTTAATTTTTCCTTCGTAAACAGTTTTAACCCAAGAGGCTCAATTAAGGGAGTTCAATTTGATCAGTTTTTCGAGTTAGAAGATAAATCTGCACTTCACATTGCAATGAATAGCGGTAAGTACAGATTAACGGAGGAGGATGCCCTAATTTGGCAAACTGCGGTGGTTAAAAATGATAAATTCGAAAAAGATTCGTTACTTAGATGGATTGAAACTGCTCATTCCATTACTTCAGATCTCTTTAGAGAAATGACAAAACCAAAATTCTATGCCAGCTTCAAATAATTTAACACTTGAATTCGAGCCAGAAGCAAGTTCATCTGTATGGACTCATGATAATCTTCAATATTTTGGCAGGAAACATATTGCCACTAATGCAACCCGCGTTGGATTGGTGTTTTATAGTTCAGCCTACACACCTTTATCAGATTCAGCCAAACAATTCATCACAAAACTACAATCCTTCAAATCGCTGGAGCCCAACTGGGATAGCTACGGAGCTATACCCCCATCTGAAAAAAGTGTTGACCTTGCTATTTCATTCATTACCAAAGCAGACAAAAACCTGTTGCCCTTTTATTTTGTAGCGCCTGGTCCAAATGGCGAATTGATTTTAGAATTCAGAAAAGGGAATAAAGAAGCCTCTGCCTATATTAATCCCGATAGTTCAACAGAATTAATTCTGAATGAGGGTGATCATTTTATTTTAGAAGGAACTATTGAGGGGAATTACAAAGACCTTCTCACGTTCATTAACGGTTAGCATGCCGGAACAGGTTTTAGATTCAGACGACCTCCTTCGCAGAGTCATTTTCACAGAGCCCAGTTATATTAGACCGGATTTTACGGTGACATCTTTCGCATTCACCCCGCGCAAAATTGCTGGGGTTCAGGAAGGGCTTTCGGTAGACATTGCTCGGCTTACAACTCTTGAAAAAAGCATAGGTGATCGTTTCAAATACCGTCTCTATTCCTTGAAGGCAAGTTATGTAAGACAAATCGGTCTGGATTGTGTACATGCCCCCCGTGAAGGAAATGATGCTCATGCTTTAATTGTAGGAGAAATTAAAAAGGCTACAGCTAAAAAACTTTCTCAAGGAGCGACAAGAGTTCCTTATCCCTAGTTATTGTTGGTCGCCTGACCAACAAGTTAAAGCCCTTAGCAACGTGGGTATGGACGTAATAACCGCTTGTGCTCTATCCCCAAGCTAACCAAATCGTATCGACCACGGCAGAAAACACACTGATGTAGGAGAGGAGCCTCTTTAAACAGCCCGCTTTATTGAACAAGGCTTCAATAGGAGGGCACCGGTTCATCACAGAGTCTAGCCTACCCATCGTGAAATCCACCGTTTGCATTACAGATAAGCGCTAAAAGTTTTTGAAGCCCACCTTTTTCATTACAGGTTGGCACTGAAAGTTTTCGAAATCCACCGTTTACATTACAGGTTAGCACTGAAAGTTTTTGAAGTCCACCGTTTTCATCACAGGTGAGCACTGAAAGTTTTTGAAGTCCACCGTTTTCATCACAGATTGGCACTGAAAGTTTTTGAAATCCACCATTTTCATTACAGGTTGGCACTGA
>JANNRV010000152.1:0-41321 GCA_031401775.1 Bacteroidia bacterium
AACGTATACCAATGATCTGGTGATTCAATACGATCCAAAGTCTGAAATATCATTGGCCGATCGTAAGCTTCAGGAAGCAGCTACCAAAAAACTATACGACATGTCGCAGGAACTGGCGTATATGGTTTACACTTTGGATGAGTATGTAAAAATTGCTGAAGGTGTGAAAGCAAGAGATGCGAAGAGTGCTAAAATTGCTAGCCCTCTTATTACCGAGTTGACGAAGTTAAAAGAGACTTTAGTGGTAACAAAAGGTGATAACTATGTGGGTGCCGCTGAGCCTCAATTGAGAGAAAAGATGGCAGAACTCTATTCAAAAGTTGCTGCCAGCTATTACAAGCCCAACCAGGCCGAGTTGGCCAACCTCGATGCGGTGGAAAGCAGATTCAATACAGGAAAAGCGGACTATAAGAAAATCAAAGACAAACATCTGAATAAAGTAATCGCCAATTCAAAAGATGGTGTACAACCGCTGGTTCTTAAAACCTTCGAAGAATTTTTGCAAATGCCGTAATTTATTCTGGTCTTGAAATTAAAAAAGACTGCCCTATTATGGCAGTCTTTTTTTTAGTGTATTTGTCTACGCTTTATCTGCAAAAAGTTTAATCAACTCTTTCCATAATGTTTATAAAATGCAACAATCGTCTCAATTCCAATCATGAAGTTTTTAATCCCATAATGCTCATTGGGTGAATGAAGCGCATCGGTATCCAATCCAAATCCCATGAGCACTGTATCCAGTCCGAGTTCTTTTTTGAATAAGGCCACAATAGGAATACTGCCACCATCACGCGTTGGGATAGGTTTTTTACCCCATACTTCTTCAAAAGCCTTACTGGCTGCATGAAATGCTTTAGAGTCTGTGGGTGTTACTGCCGGTTCTCCTCCGTGATGAGCAATTACTTTTACTTTCACCGACTTGGGCGCAATGGAAATAAAATGTTTTGTGAATAATTTTTCGATCTCTTGAGGGTTCTGGTGGGGCACAAGCCGCATCGAAATTTTTGCAGATGCCTTGGCAGGAAGTACGGTTTTGGCGCCTTCTCCAGTATAGCCTCCCCAAATACCATTTACATCCAATGTGGGTCGAATTCCTGTCCGTTCAAGTGTTGTATATCCCTTCTCTCCTGTTATTTCCTGGATGCCCAATTCCTTTTTGTATTCGTCTAAACTAAATGGCGCTTTGTTCAACTCCTTCCTCTCTGCCGCAGTCAATTCATCTGCCTTGTCATAAAAGCCAGGAATGTCTACACGCCCATCTTCATCATGTAGAGAAGCAATCATTTTACTCAATACATTGACTGGATTGGCTACAGCGCCTCCATAAACTCCTGAATGAAGGTCACGATTAGGACCCGTTACCTCCACTTCCATGTAGCTAAGTCCTCGTAAGCCTACCGTGATAGAAGGTTGATCTAATGAAATCAGCGAAGTGTCTGAAATCAAAATGACATCGGCCTTAAGTTTGGGTTTGTTTTCTTTTACAAATGTCCCCAGGTTATCCGATCCCACTTCCTCCTCGCCCTCAATCATAAACTTAACATTGCACGTAAGCAGGTTCAGCTTCATCATCGCCTCAAAGGCTTTCACATGCATGTACACTTGCCCTTTGTCATCACAGGCACCTCGGGCATAAATTTTCCCATCTTTCACTACCGGTTCAAACGGAGGTGAATTCCATAGTTCAAGTGGATCGGGCGGCTGAACATCATAATGGCCATAAACAAGAACGGTAGGAAGGGAAGGATTTATCATCTTCTCTCCATAAACAATAGGATGACCCTTCGTTTCGCAAAGCTCTACTTTATCTGCCCCGGCATCTTTCAATTTTTGCTGAACAAATTCAGCTGCCTTTCGCACATCGCCTTTGTGTTTGCTGTTAGCACTTACAGAGGGAATGCGTAGTAACTCAAAAAGCTCAGTGAGGAAACGATCTTGATTGGATTGGATGTATTGCTTAACCATTGGTTTGAAATTAATTTCCCCTAAATATCCTAATTTAATTGATGAGAAAACACCTCAAGTTCACTCCTGAATTTATACATAAATCACGACTCATTATCAGCTTCACATCACTTAAAGACAGTTGTTTTGCCTTACTCCGGCTTACTCTTTTCTCAAAATGTTTTTAAGGTGTTTTTTTCAAACAATACCTTAAGGTGAGTTACAATCGTTTTCGCTACTAACCGTTAGTCTATTTCAAGAATTTTTTAAGACATTCTTGCTCGGTTTGCTCGTATCTTATCTTCAATCAATTTATCTTGTTAGGTCTTATTGTATGCCTTAACCGGAAAAAAGAAATTGAAAGGACAATCACAAGAGAGTTTATATCATCCATCCTTTGAGAAAGATTCCTGTGGAGTAGGCTTTCTGGCCAATATAAAAGGAAGCAAATCCCATCGAGTAATAAGCGATGCCCTTACGATGCTTGAGCGCATGGAACACCGTGGTGCCTGCGGCTGCGAGCCCAATACAGGTGATGGTGCCGGCATTCTTATCCAAGTGCCTCATGAATTCTTTAGCAGTGAATGCAGTAAACTTGGATTCAAGTTGCCCGCTTTTGGAAGCTACGGAGTTGGGCTTGTGTTTTTCCCTCGTGATGCCAAGGTACGAGAGGAGTGCCGAACGGTTTTGAATCGTCAGATTAAGAAAATGAAAATGACGTTGTTAGGTTATCGGGTTCTTCCCACTAACAACAGCGAACTTGGCGAGACGGCTTTGAAGGCAGAGCCCATCATGGAACAAATTTTTATTAAGCGTCCCGATGCCATCTCTAATCCTGATGATTTTGAAAGGAAACTTTTTATTTTAAGAAAGTACACCACACACATCATCACCGAATCAGTTAAGGGTGTCGATAATCAATTTTATTTTTCGTCCCTTTCGTATAAGACCATTGCTTACAAAGGCATGGTTACTTCCGGCCAACTGAGACCGTATTTTGCCGATCTGGAACATGAAGATGTGGTTTCCGCTCTGGCGGTTATTCACTCTCGCTTCTCTACAAACACATTTCCTTCATGGAGATTGTCACAACCGTTTCGCTTCATCGCCCACAATGGCGAGATCAACACCGTGCAAGGAAATATCAACTGGCTAAAATCAAAAGAAGCATTTTTTGAATCTCCTCATTTCACGAGAGAGGAGTTGGATATGATTCTTCCAATTTGTAATCCGAAGCAATCCGATTCTTCTAACCTGGATAATACAATTGAGTTGCTGGTGCATGCCGGGCGCTCACTGCCACACGTGATGATGATGCTTATTCCGGAAGCCTGGGATGGCAATGAAAGCATGAGCCAGGAGAAACATGATTTTTATGAATACCATGCCAACTTGATGGAGCCTTGGGATGGCCCTGCGTCCATTACATTTACCGATGGAAAAATTGTGGGTGCCACGCTCGATAGAAACGGACTGCGTCCATCACGGTTTGTGGTTACCGATGATGATATGGTAATCATGGCCTCTGAAGTAGGTGTGCTGGATGTTGATCCCGCTAAAGTGGTAACCAAAGGCAGATTGCAACCCGGCAAAATGTTCGTGGTGGATTTGGAGCAAGGCCGCATCATTAGTGATGATGAATTAAAAAGAGAAATCTGCACGCGACAGCCTTATGGAAAGTGGGTGAAAGAAAATAAAGTGAGACTTCAGGATTTGCCGGAGCCCGGAGGAAGCTTTCACAAGTATGATCCTATCACTTTTTTAAAACGGCAAATTTCGTTCGGCTTCACCTCAGAAGATCTGCGTGTCATTCTCACCCAAATGTGCGAGACGGGGAAAGAAGCACTGGGCTCTATGGGAAACGATACTCCGCTCGCCATACTTTCAAAGCAAGCCCAACACCTATCAAGTTATTTCAAACAACTCTTTGCCCAGGTAACCAATCCTCCCATCGATCCCATCCGCGAACGATTGGTGATGTCATTGGCTTCGCATGTAGGAGGATCACTAAATCTTTTGGAAGAATCACCCGAACATTGCATTACGCTTGAGTTACCAACTCCCGTGCTTTCTAATAATGAGCTGGAGAAAATCCGATACATCGACCACCGGCATTTACAAACCAAAACTATTTACACCTATTTCAAAGCAGACGGCCTGCCGGGGTCTTTGGAAAAAGGATTGAACCGAGTATGCCAATATGCCACCGATGCTATCGAAGATGGGTTTACAATTATAATTTTATCCGACAGAAGTTTTGACAGCGGGCATGCGCAGATTCCATCCTTGCTGGCCGTAGCGGCTGTTCATCATGACTTAATCCGCAAAGGGCTTCGCGGAAAAGTCGGTTTGTTGGTGGAAGCAGGAGATGTGTGGGAAACGCATCACTTTGCTACGTTAGTAGGTTACGGGGCTTCAGGTGTTAATCCATACTTAGTGTTTCAGACGATACATGA
Organism: Bacteroidia bacterium; assembly: GCA_031401775.1. Classification (GTDB taxonomy): domain Bacteria; phylum Bacteroidota; class Bacteroidia; order Cytophagales; family Cyclobacteriaceae; genus ELB16-189. The sequence continues at coordinate 4,401 of JANNRV010000152.1, forward strand.
CATGAAGAAGCGCAATGTGTTGAGTGAGGACCTTACCGAAGAGAAAGCGCTCTTCAATTATAAGAAAGCAGTAGCAGGAGAGTTGCTTAAAGTTATGAGTAAAATGGGCATCTCCACATTGCAATCCTATCATGGCGCACAGATTTTTGAAGCGTTGGGAATCCATAAGGAAGTAATTGACCAATATTTTACGGGTACTGTATCGCGTATAGGCGGGCTAAAGCTGGATGAGATTGCCCGCGAGGCATTGGCAAAACACAAGCTTGCATTCCCGAGCACTGCCAATGCATTGCCCAAACTTGAAGTGGGTGGTGTTTATCAATGGAAGCTGCGAGGTGAAGCCCATTTATTCAATCCGCAAACCATTCATTTGCTTCAAAACTCCACCAAGACGAATGATTATTCCGCGTTCAAAAAATATTCAACCCATATCAACGATCAAAGTGAAAAAGCAATTACGCTCCGTAGCCTACTGAAATTCAAAAAAGCCTGCCTGACTGACAAAGTCGGGCAGGGGAAAGCGATTCCGATAAGTGAGGTTGAATCAAAAGAAAATATTTTTAAACGATTTGCAACGGGCGCGATGTCTTTTGGTTCCATTTCCCATGAAGCGCATAGTACACTGGCGATCGCCATGAACCGCATTGGGGGAAAGAGCAATTGTGGAGAAGGAGGAGAGGATGAAGTTCGCTTTGCACGAAAGGAAAATGGTGATTGGGAGAACTCTGCTATCAAGCAAGTGGCATCAGGCCGTTTTGGAGTAACGAGCTATTACCTCACCAATGCAAAAGAACTTCAAATCAAAATGGCACAAGGGGCCAAGCCTGGTGAAGGCGGACAGTTACCTGGGCATAAAGTAGATGATTGGATTGGCCGTGTGCGTCATTCAACACCCGGGGTTGGCTTAATCTCTCCGCCCCCTCATCACGATATTTATTCTATTGAAGATTTAGCCCAACTGATCTTTGATTTAAAAAATGCAAATCGCGAAGCACGCATCAGCGTAAAATTAGTTTCAGAAGCAGGCGTGGGTACAATCGCTTCCGGTGTTGCTAAAGCTCATGCTGATGTTATTTTAATTGCAGGCCATGATGGAGGCACAGGAGCCTCTCCCATAAGTTCTATTCGACATGCCGGATTGCCTTGGGAATTGGGACTGGCAGAAGCCCATCAAACCTTGGTAAGAAACAAACTACGCGGTCGTGTGGTATTGCAAACCGATGGACAGATTCGCACGGGAAGGGATTTGGCAATAGCTGCGTTGCTTGGAGCAGAAGAATGGGGCGTAGCAACAGCAGCGCTGGTTACTACGGGCTGTATTATGATGCGCAAATGTCATTTGAATACATGCCCCGTAGGAGTAGCCACGCAAAACAAAGAACTGAGAGCTCTCTTTACCGGCAAACCTGAATACGTAGTGAACCTATTTTCTTTTTTGGCTGAAGAGCTTCGTGAGATCATGGCTGAACTTGGCTTCCGCACCGTAAATGAAATGGTCGGCCAGGCCGATCGTCTTGAACTTCGTAAACTTGAAGACAACTGGAAGTATCAACATCTGGATCTTTCACCACTACTTTTTAAAGAAGCGATGAGCCTCGATGTAGCGCTCTTTAAACAAGAGGAACAAGATCATGGTATCGCTGAAGTGCTTGATCACAAATTAATTTCACTAGCGAAGCTTGCATTGAAAGATGTAACCTCCGTCAAAGGAGAGTGTAAGATAACCAATCAAGACAGGGCAGTCGGTGCAATGCTCTCCAGCGAAATTTCTAAAATTTACCTCGGCACAGGACTTCCGGAAGATACAATTCAGATAAAATTCACCGGCACAGCAGGTCAAAGCTTTGGTGCATTTGTGACAGGAGGCGTGACATTTGAATTAGAAGGAGATACCAATGATTATATCGGTAAAGGACTTTCGGGTGGAAAGCTAATTCTATATCCATCATCAAATGCAACCTATAATCCATCGAAGAACATGATTGTCGGCAACGTAGCTTTCTTTGGTGCCACTTCGGGTGAAGCCTATATCAAAGGAATGGCAGGTGAACGTTTTGCTGTTCGTAATTCGGGCGTAAAAGTCGTTGTTGAAGGTGTGGGCGATCATGGTTGTGAATACATGACCGGTGGGATAGTCGTTGTGCTGGGCGATACGGGAAGGAATTTTGCTGCGGGTATGAGTGGCGGTGTGGCTTATGTATGGGATGTGAATAAAACCTTTGTGAAAAACTGCAACATGGAAATGGTGCTGTTGGATAAATTGGATCAGGAAGATGAAAAACTACTTCATGACATGATCGAGTTACACGAGAAGCATACCCACAGTGATCTCGCAGCGCATTTGCTTAGCTATTGGCCAACGGCCTACAAAAACTTTATTAAAGTAATGCCGATCGACTATAAAGCCGCCCAAGAAAAGCGAAAAGCGGAAAAGAAAAATGAAGTGCTGAAGGAATCCATTGGCAATAGCGAATTTAAATATTCTTCCAACTAAAGTTAAATCCCATTACCTCTCAAAGAGGGCTGGGTGAGGTTATGGGAAAGTCAACAGGATTTTTAGAGCAAGACAGAGAACTTCCGAAGAAGCGTGACGCAAAGAAGCGCATCAGCGACTATCATGAAGTTGATCCGATAATTGATGAATCGATTACTCGGAAGCAAGCTGAGCGATGCATGGATTGCGGCATTCCTTTTTGCCATCAAGGCTGCCCGCTGGGCAACATCATTCCTGAATTTAATGATGCCGTATATCAAAGCAACTGGAAGCTGGCGTATGAGATATTAATTTCCACAAACAACTTCCCCGAATTCACCGGTCGCATTTGCCCCGCACCCTGTGAGGCATCGTGTGTGTTGAGCATCAACAAACCTGCGGTGGCCATTGAGTACATTGAGAAGACTATCATTGAAAAAGCATTTCAGGAAGGCTATGCGAAACCCAGAATTCCAACAACACGGACGAATAAAAAAATTGCTATTGTAGGCTCCGGCCCTGCGGGGCTGGCGGCAGCCGCACAACTAAATTATGCTGGTCATTACGTTATGGTGTATGAAAGATCCGATGAAATTGGGGGATTACTTCGTTATGGAATTCCTGACTTCAAGTTAGATAAACAGATACTCGATCGCAGAATTAATTTCATGATTGAGGAAGGCGTGAAGTTTCAGACCAGCGTAAATGTGGGTGAGACTTTATCCATCGAGCAACTGAAGGAGGATTTTGATGCTGTGTTGTTGTGTGGAGGCTCTACGGTTCCACGTGATTTGCCGATCCCCGGAAGAAATCTTAAAGGTGTTCACTTCGCCATGGATTTTCTTACCCAACAAAATCGTAGAGTGGGTGGAAAGAAAGTTAACATAGAAGAAATCTGGGCTACCGGAAAAAATGTGGTGGTGATTGGTGGAGGTGATACGGGATCAGATTGTGTGGGCACATCCAATCGACATGGCGCGAAGTCAGTAACACAAATTGAAATTTTGTCAAAGCCACCGAAAGACAGAACAGAAGCAATGCCTTGGCCCAATTGGCCGATGATTTTACGCACCTCCACATCCCATGAAGAAGGCTGCGATCGACAATGGTCCATCATTACAAAAGAATTTATCGGTGATGAGTCCGGAAACCTGAAAGGGCTGAGGGTGGTGGACGTAGTATCTAAAACAGAGCAGGGCAAGGCGCCAACATTTGTTGAAGTGTCCGACACAGAAAGAGTTATTCCATGTGAGCTTGTTTTACTTGCTATGGGGTTTATCCACCCACAACATGCTGGTCTCTTGAACCAGCTGGGAATTGAATATGATGAACGTGGCAATGTAAAAGCTTCACGCTTTCAAACTTCAAAAGCAGGCCTGTTTGCAGCAGGGGATATACGAAGAGGCCAGTCACTTGTAGTATGGGCCATTAGCGAGGGAAGGGAAGCAGCCAAAGCCGTTGATCATTTCCTTATCGGTGAAAGTCTTTTAGAAGCAAAAGATACCGGGATGTTGAGCCTCAAATAATTTTAATTCTTTGTGATTTAATCGTAACCTGAATTTGGTTAATTTTAACCAATGGAAGTGCGTGACCCCATTGTAGTCTATAATAAATCCAAACTCACTGTTGAAGAGTACCTCCGGTTTGAGAAGGAGTCCATCCAAAAACATGAATATTTTAAAGGAGAGATTTTTGCGATGGCGGGTGCCGGAGCAAGGCATAATGTAATTTTCTCCAATCTTTTTGGAGAATTGGCATATCGTCTAAAAGGCAAACCCTGCAGACCTTACGGCAGTGACCTCCGCATCCACATTCCTGAAAATACGCTGTTTACTTATCCTGACATTTCCATTATCTGCGGAGAAATTGTCCCTTCCAAAATAGATTCAGATACTGCTATCCAACCCACGATTTTAATTGAAATCTTATCTCCCTCCACAAAAGTTTACGGCCGTGGAGGAAAATTTATTCTCTACCGCGACATTCCGGCATTGAAAGAATTCATCGTTATCGATTCTGAGTCAATCTGCATTGAGGCTTTCCGCATCAACAGGCAGGGCCATTGGGAACTTGAAGACCATCGTTCCATTGAGGATACATTAACTCTTCCTGTCGTTGACTTGTTATTGCCTTTGAAAGAAATTTATGAAGGAACTAAGCTTTGACTAATGGCTGTTCTATTCCACTTATTACTTCGGAAACAAGCTCTTATCAATTCCCGGCATCAGCGACATCGCATTTTTATAGTAAATCTTTTTTAAGATGTCATCCGGCAATCCTATTCCATACATTTTCCAGTAGGCATGATAGCGTTTGTGATAGGGAAAATATTCGTCCTCCGTTTCTAACACACGGAAATACGTTTCATATTCTTCCGGTACCCAGCTGTCTTTGCCAAACAAAACTCTGTCTTGATACTTTGTTAAGAAAGTTTTGGCAGCTCTGGGCTGTCTGCCAAGTTCGGCTATCACAGCACCAATTTCCGTATACATGTTGGGAAGCTTATCCATTAACTGTCCTAATTTTTTCAAATCACTACCGTACCAACCGAGGTGAGCGTTGATAAATTTTGTCTTGGGGTGCTTACGAAAGATGTTTTGTTGCTCTTCAATTATCTGTTCCCACCTTACGGTATCCGTATCGTGCCTGCGTCCGGGATGAAGCTTTAGTTCCAACCATCGTTCATTGTTCTTGTCAATCGGTTGCCAAAACTGTTTTGGATCTGCAGCATGAATCAACACCGGAATTCCAAGTTCACCACATTTAGTCCAAACTGGATCAATACGGGTGTCATCAATTGAAATGCGTTTCCCTCTTTTATCTTTATTAAACATACCGAGGCTCTTATATATCTTCAATCCTTTGGCTCCCCGCTTAACATCTTCCTCCAATTGTTTCACCGTGCGACTTGCCCATTCGGGATTATCAATATCATTAAAATCGACATTGGTAAAAAGAATAAATCGATTAGGATAACGATTCTTAATATTTTCAATGGATTTCTCTAAATGATCTCCGCTACTTCGGAACCCACGGCCACTAAGATTAACCATCAACGCCATGTTGAGCTTATCCATTTTAGGAATTAAATCAGCAAAATCGGAAGAGTTCATGTTGCCCTGGTGGTTGTGAATATCAATAAAGGGAAACTTTGACTTTGTTAAATGATGCTCCTCCACCACCAGCGTAGAAGGTGGCTCATATTCTTCAAAATCCATTTTCATATCAAGAGCCTTCTCCTGAGCGAGTAAACCGAAACAAGAGAAAGAGACCCATAAAAAAGTCAATATGTTTTTCATAGAATAGAGATAATTCAGGCAATTTACGATTCTAAGCGGTTAAGGTTTTAGAAAGATGATGAATGGCAGGGGAAACAAATCACTTCAACTAAAGGGTAGTTCTAAAAACTCCTTGTACCCTTCTCTTCCGGAGAAGGGTGACGGGTTGAGGTCAATAAAGTCAAAGTTTTTGGGACTACCCTAAGGTGTCCCTACCTTAAACCTTTTCTCCGGTTTTTAGTCCAAGCAACAAATCGCAACGCCATGAAAAAGTTAATCTCCTTTACCCTCTTCCTGACCATCATCCTTTTGGCCCTGGTCGCGAGAAATATTTCACAGGCACAGGTAGTGGTTAGGAGAGCTGCTCCTGTTGTGATGATTAAGCCCATTTGTCCTCAACGCGGATATGTTTGGTCTGATGGCCATTATCGTTGGAACAAGCGAATGAATACGTATAGTTGGGTAGATGGCTATTGGGCAAGGCAACGATATCACCGTAGGGGTATCAGCGCAAGGGTTTGGTAGGCTAACTTTCCGCGCATCGGTATCAATTCGGAATGATTATCATTTCTTAACTTGCCGGAATGATTGATCATCCTATGAAGAGCACCTCCTTTTTACTACTATTTACGATTCTCTCCGTCATCACCTTTGCTCAACCTGATCCGGTGGAGTCGGTTAGAAAAAAAATTGAAGCAAAAGATTTTATAGGAGCGAAATCTGACCTCACTAAAATCATTGATACGAATCCAAAAGATAAAGCAGCGCTCAATTTGAGGGGCAGGGCTCGTCTGGGGCTACAGGATTTTTACGGGGCAATTGGCGATTTTAACTTTGCATTGGATATTGATTCAACTTTCGCAGAAGCTCTCAATCACCGTGGCTTTGCCAAAATAAGTCTGGGAGATGATGATGGAGCCATTGCTGATTTAAGCAAAGCAATCAAATTCAATCCGAAGTACACTGAAGCCTACACCAATCGTGGTTTTGCTAAATACAACGTGGAAGATTTACAGGGTGCTTACTTTGATTTTTCAAAAGCCTTAGAGATAGGACCAGCAGACGCTGACAAGTATTTTAATCGGGGTGTTATAAAAGCAGAACTAGGCGAATTTATCAGCGCAATCGATGATTACACTAAAGCGATTGAACTCGATAAAACGGATGCCAATTTATTTAACTACCGCGGTGTAGCGCATTACAATACAAGTAACTTTCCGGAAGCCATAACCGATTATGATCAGGCGATTAAACTAGATCCAAAAGATCCGTTGAAGTACGAGAATCGGGCCTTGGCCAAAACCGCAAAAGAAGATTTGAAAGGTGCTCTTGAAGATTATAACAAATCCATTGAACTGGCCAGTGATGCTGAAACACTTAACCTGAGGGGCGTACTGAAACATACTATGCTGGACTACGAAGGAGCAATTGCAGACTACACAAAGGCCATAGAACTGGATGATACCAATCCAACTTATTTTGACAACAGGGCCTTGAGTAAAAGTGAAAAGGAAGACTATGCAGGAGCAGTTGAGGATTATTCAACCTCTATTGAACTCTATCCAAATGATGCAGAAACTTATTTCCAGCGGGCACTGGTAAAATTGGTGATGAATAATAATTATGATGGATGTCTTGATTTAAAACGAGCCGAAGAGTTGGGATCACCTGACGCCAAGACTGCTATAAAGAAAAACTGTAAGTGAAATCCAGTTTGCGATTCCGGATTTATACTCTACGATACTCCCTGCAGAAAAAAATCGTAAGTCAAAAAATCGTAAGTCGTACATGAGAATTGCTATCATCCTCAACGGGATTTCTCGCAATAAGAAAAAATTCTATACTGATTTTTACCCGCCTCTTAAACGTAAGTTTGAAGTTGAGGTTTTCGAAACGCAAAGTGAAAATCATGCCCGAGAGCTTGCCACAAAGGCCACCGAAAATAAATTTGATGTTATTCTATCAGCGGGCGGAGATGGAACACTGAACCAGATAATCAACGGCATATTTTATTCTCAAGATAACAAACGACTGCCAACTGTTGGGATTATCCCTTTAGGAACAGGAAACGATTTTGCGAGGACATGCGGGATAAAGTCGGACGTGAATCAACTTATTCAATTGCTTGAAAGTGACAAGGCTGAATCGATCGATATTGGTCTTGTCCATTGTGTAGATGAAAATGGCAAGGCGGTAGTTCGCTATTTCATCAATGCCTGTAGCTTGGGCATGGGGCCGGAAGTTGTAAAGCGATTAAAGAAAAGTGACCGGTCGCTTGGCCCAGGAGTAACTTATATAAAAGCTATCACCTCTACATTCTTTACTCATCAACCACAGGAAGTGTTTGCCAAATCAGACTCCTGGGAATGGAAGGGGAAAGCACGTGTACTTGCTGTGGCCAATGGAAAGTCTTTTGGTAATGCTCTTTATATTGCTCCTGATGCAGACCTGCAAGATGGAGAGTTTAACACCTTCGTGGCAGGTGATCTTCCGCTCTGGAAATTTCTTCTTTATCTCCAAACGATTAAATCGGGGAAAAAACTAATTGACAATAAGATTACTTATGTGAAACTAAATGCTCTCGAATTAACTGCTCCTGAACGATGCCCCATTGAAGCAGAGGGCGAGGCCATTGGATTTTTGCCTGCAAGGATTGAATTGCTCCAACATAAAATTCGCATTCTCTACAACAAAGAATCCATACTTACTAAATGAGCCGCATCATTACTCAAAGGTTCACGTCCCTGGTTTCTTTCACGAATTTATTGAAATCTGCACCTATATGATAGAGCGCCAAGGGCAAGAGAACAAAAATTAGTTTATTAGCATGAAATGCTCCTGTAAAATTCAATTGGGTCAAATAAATTAAAGCCGTAGTCAATCCGCAACCGGGACAATTAAAGTCAAAAAATGTTTTCCAAAGACAAGGAATACAAAAATCTAAATTGAGGAATGATTTTAAGAAAATGGAAAAAACAAAATAGACACCAACTATTCCAAAAATCGGGTTTTCTAAAAGATAATTTACAGTAATTCTGACCAGACTTGTCTTATCTCTCTTCTTTATATCACTCCAGTACATGAGAATGCTACCCATTCTTTATGACATTTCCCTGAGCATCTTTAAAGTTGCCCATTATTATAGTGATTAAATCAACAAGTGTCCATATTCCACAACCACCTAAAGTTAGAAGCTGCGCAACTCCGATTCCTGTATGCCCTGTATAAAATCGATGTACTCCAAAAACACCAACAAACCAGCATAAAAGTAAACAGGTTAACCAGCGGTTATCTTTTACGGATGAAGATGATACTACGGATTGCCTCACTCCACACTTAGGGCAGATTTCTGCCTTGATGTTTATTACTTGTCCACAATCTGTGCAATATTTTTCATTCTCATTTTTCATAAGTTGAATATTTGTGTTTTAAAAATGGAGTCTATCTTCAGTCTGGCTGTTAAACCAAATCTCTTCCATCCGCCATTTTCATACTGCCGGTGATGATCTTAATAAAATCAATCAACGCCCAAATACCACACCCACCTAGAGTTATTAGCATAAGCCACCAATTAGAGTATCCCATCATTAAACGATGAATACCTAAGCCTCCTAGAAAGAAGCTAATGAGGATCATTGTAGTCTTTGATTGTACAGGTTTTTGCTCAGTCATGGTTTTGGGTTTTAGGTTTGGGTCAGTGAAAGTTAGGGAATTAATTTAAATTTTGAAGCAGATATTCCTCTTTTTTACCCTTTCTAAATTCCTATTTTTACCGCAAAACTAAATTTTATGAACGCCCAACTTGAGCAACTCTTTAATACGCTTGAATCAGATCGGGAAAAACTATTTATGAGAATTGGGAACTTGTCTGCCAATAAGTTTAATCACGCTGAGCCGGGCAAATGGTCTATTCATCAGATTCTGGCTCACTTGGTGACAGCAGAGAAAATGTCACTTCAATATTTGAATAAAAAGTTTTTAGGGATTGATGAAACGGATAACAGCGGGATCGTTGAAGAAATCAAGATGGTGGCATTAAAAATTTCTCAGCGACTGCCGTTCAAGTTTAAAGCACCAAAAAAAGTCGTTGAATTTACCCCCGCCTACCCCAATCTTGAAACCTTGAATGAAGAATGGAGTCTGTTGCGTAAAGAATTAAAATCTTTCCTGGAAAAGATCAAAGATGACCAGGTCAATAAAAAAATTTACAGGCATGTTTTAGCAGGTATGTTGAATAGTAAGCAGGCCTTGATTTTCTTTAGAGAACATTTCATTCATCATTTGCCTCAAATCAACAAGTTGATAAAAAAATGAGGGTCTTCATTTATTCCTATTAATTTGAATGCTCTTTCGTTTATACCTAAATTCAATACTTCATCCTTGTGAACAATAACCCATGATCCGAAAAACAATTATTGACCATCAGACTGAGCATGAATTCCGTTTTAGAGGAAAGGAGCCTGGACGTTTGGAAAATTTCAGTGATGCTGTTTTTGCTCTTGCCATAACACTGCTGTTAATCTCAACCAGCCCCCCGGTAAATTTTGCACAAATCAAAAGATTTACATATGATTTACTGCCCTTCTTGGCATGTATTACTTTAATCATTCTGATCTGGCACGAACACTTCACTTTTTTTCTTCGATATGGAATGCGCAATCCACGCATGATCTTTTTGAACACACTCTTTCTGGTGATTGTCCTTTTTTATGTTTATCCACTCAAATTCCTGACCAAGCTGGTTGTCCTTGCCCCCCTTGCTTATCTGCTGAACGAACATGCTATCCTTGACGAAATGAAAGGTATCATAAAGGGCGAGGACATGGGTCAGTTGATGATCATCTATGGTTTTGGTGCAGCCTGTGTCTTTTTAGTACTCGTGATGATGTATCGTTATGCACACAGCAAAGCTGACCTACTGGAATTGAATGAAATTGAACGATTTGATACACGCGCCAGCATCCGCACAAATCTACTAATGGCTTCCGTACCTGCATTATCTGTATTGTTGGCTTTCATCTTTCTAAACAGATGGTATGTTGGGCCGATTTCCGGGTTTGTTTATTTTCTTTACACTCCAATTATGTTTGCCCACAGTCGAAGAATTGATCGGAAGCGCAAGGAGTTAATTAAATCACTTTAAAGTTCGTTTGGATTTCGCTATTAAACTTCCAATACAACTTTTAAACAGTTGTCCTTTTTATTGGCAAACAAATTATAGGCTTCTGTGCCATCGCTTAGTTTCATCCGATGTGTAATGATCGAAGTAAAATCATATTTCCTCCCTTGCACCAATGGAATTAACTTATCCATCATAGCCCGGGCTGGACAGCGCCCTACTTTAAATGTCAGATTTTTATTGTATGCCTCAACGGGCGAAAATGCCAAGTGAGCATCATTGCAAACTCCTACTACCGATATAATTCCTCCGGGTCGTAAAATCTCGTAGGCCAGTTTTCCTGCGCTGGCATTGCCTACTGCTTCCATCACTGCATCAGCTCCCCGACCTTGTGTATGTTCATTAATTATTTCTACCGGATTCTGTTTTGTGAAGTTGATGGGAATTGCACCAAAGTCGCGTGCCCGTTTCAAACGATCCTCTACGCCATCAATTGCAAATATTTTTTCGGAGCCATATTCTCTGACTCCTAAAATTGCCATTAAGCCAACAGGACCGCAGCCAATAACCACGTGAACATCTTTCGGCTTGATCTCCGCTTGGCGTGCGCAGAAAAAACCCGTAGAAATAATATCGCCTAACATCAGTCCCTCTTCCAACGAAATTCCATCAGGAATTTTCTTAAGCGTAAAGTCAGCAAGAGGAACTCGCACATACTCAGCTTGTCCCCCTTGAAGGCCGTTGCCATTCTCGATCCAACCGAAAAGCTGGCTTTGAACACACCGACACGTGAGCCCTATGCGGCAATAGTAACACTGACCGCAATTTGTAGTGAAGGGACTCATCACTAAATCTCCGATGCGTAACGATTTTACATCAGCTCCCTTCTCAACGACTTCTCCTGAAAACTCATGCCCCATGGCAGTGTGTCGATCAATTCCTTTTTCATGCTCATAATAAACATGTAAATCGGATCCGCAAATGGCGCAGAGTTTTACTTTTACAATTACATCGGTGGATGTTAGAAGAGAGGGATCCAGTATGGATTCGTACTCAATTTTTTCTTTGTCGAGAAAGGTAAGCGCTTTCATGAATTGCTAAACAAACTATTTAACTCCAAATCAATTCTGCCTACAATGGTGGAAAAATCTTCAATACGTTCAACGAAGTCCATGTTGTTTACGTCAATAATCAACAACTTGCCGTGTTTATATTGGCCAATCCATTTTTCGTAATGCTCATTCAACGTTTTTAAATACTCCAACTTAATGTTGTATTCAAACTCTCGATTGCGCTTTTGAATTTGCTGCACCAATTTAGGAATATCCGCCTTAAGGTAAATTAACAAATCAGGAGGGTGTACAAAGTTGATCATCGAATTAAAAATATCAAGATAGCTTTGATAGTCGCGGTCGCTGATGTGCCCGCTTTTGTGCAGATTAGCTGCGAAGATGTGCGCATCTTCATAAATAGTGCGATCCTGGATAATGGTTTTAGCACTGCTTCGAATTTGGTGCACTTGATTAAATCGACTGTTCAGGAAATAAATCTGAAGATGAAAGGCCCACCGGGTCATGTCCGAATAAAAGTCTTTCAGGTAAGGATTATGGTCGACCGACTCATACAAAGGATTCCATCCATAGTGCTTGGCGAGTTTTTCTGCCAACGTTGTTTTGCCCGATCCGATGTTGCCCGCAATGGCAATGTGTTTAGGTACTGATGACACAAGAAGAAGTTTATGTAAAACTAAAATAAAAACACCATACCTCTTATTAATCGACCTTACGCAATACGACCAATATATCCAATTAATTTTGGGGTCGCTTCTCGCTCCCCTACTTCCTTTGCAGCTACGCGTCCTATCACAGAAAAGATTTTTAGAAGCAATTTCTTTTCATCTCTATTTGGCGATCTTTGTTATAAGGGTAGTTCTAAAAACCTTGCCTTTGATGACCTCAACCCGTCACCCTTCTCCAAAGGAGAATGGTACATGGAGTTTTTAGAACTACCCATAATTGATTTCTATGAAAAAAATAATTGGCGCCTCACTGCTAATGGCTATCGTGGGGCTGAGCAGTTGCGAAAGTGATAGTGAAGAAAAATGCGCCTTCCAACCTGATGTGAAATCCGGTTCTGTCAATGTAACGATTGAACCTCTTGAAGCTTTGCTCCCCGCCATTGAGACAAAACGAGATCTGATCGATTTTTTTTCTAAGCACCCGCAACTTCGCGATGATTTTTTTTCAAGACCTGGCTATCCCAGTGACTCAGCGTTTATCAATGTTCTCTATGATCGGTTTACCAGCCCACATATAGATACTTTGCTGATGGAAACTCAGGCTGTGTTTGGCGATCTTTCGGAACTCAAAGAAGAATTCAATCTGGCGTTTGCCAACATCCAATTTTATTATCCTGATTTTCAGCCTCCCAAAATTCAAACTGTCATCAGTGGTCTGGAAACAGATCTGCTGGTAAGCGATACGCTAATTGTAGTTGGGCTTGATTATTTTTTGGGTGCTGGGGCGAAATACAAACCGAATCTCTACGGATACATGCAACGCAGGTATACCAAAGATTTTATTGTTCCTTCTGTCCTTTTATTATACGGTATAGACGAACGCTTTAACAAAACGCAGCTAACAGATAAAACTGTGCTTGCCGATATGATCGCTTATGGCAAAGCCTATTATTTTACCAAACATATGTTGCCTTGTGTTCCCGACAGTGTATTTATCGGATATACGAAAGAAGAACTTCAGGGTGCTAAAGACAATGAGGATCTTGTTTACATTCGATTGGTTGAAAATGAAGTGCTTTATTCCACTAGTTATCAAATCAAACAGAAATACATTGCAGAACGCCCCAAGACATTGGAAATTGGTGAAAAATGTCCTGGGCGGATCGGCACATGGGTAGGCTGGCGCATCATGGATACCTATGCAGAGCGTCATCCTGAAACCACGTTACAGGAAATCATGAACCTGACCAGTGCAGAAAAGATTTTTAAAGAATCTAAGTACCGACCTGAGAAAAAATAATATCCTATGAAGCCTGGCATCCGCACCCAACTTTCGCTCATGATGTTTCTCGAATACTTCATTTGGGGTGCATGGTATGTTACGATGGGCACCTACATGAATTTAAAATTAGGGGCCTCTGCTATTCAGATCGGAGCTGCCTATAGTGCCCTCGCCATTGCTACTATGATCTCTCCCTTTTTTGTGGGTCTTGTGGCCGATCGGTTTTTCTCAGCGCAAAAGCTAATGGGTGTTTTGCATCTTGTAGGAGGAGTTTTACTCTGCATCTCCACGCAGGTCAGCAATGCTTCTGCTTTCTATTGGATCATCCTGCTTTACGCCTTGCTCTATATGCCAACCATTGCTTTATCGAATAGCGTTGCCTTTCACCAGATGCGTGATCCCGGAAAGGAATTTCCTTGGGTTCGTGTTTTCGGAACGCTAGGTTGGATTGCAGCAGGGCTGATGATTGCTGTCCTTTCGATAGAAAAAACCTCAGCCACTTTTCTTATGGCAGCGGGTGTTTCAATTGCATTAGGAGCAATAAGTTTTTTACTCCCCAAAACACCACCAAAAGCCTCCACAAGTGCTTCTGCCTCTCAGGCCTTGGGAACAGATGCCTTTGTTATGTTTAAAGATAAATCATACCTCATCTTTTTTATCGCAGCCATTTTAGTCTGTATACCACTATCATTTTATTATGGTTTTGCCAATCTCTTCCTGAATGAGTTAGGCATGAGCAATGCGGCAGGAAAAATGATTTTAGGGCAAGTGTCTGAAGCCGTTTTTATTCTGGCAATTCCATTTCTATTTAATAGCATTGGTGTAAAGAAAATTTTGTTGCTGGGAATGCTGGCCTGGATCCTCCGCTATGTTTGTTTTGCGTATGGCAACGCGGATGCAAATACATGGATGCTATACGCAGGTATTATCCTGCACGGAGTGTGCTACGATTTTTTCTTCGTGACTGGCTACATGTATACCGAAAAGAAAGCAGGTGAGAAAATTAAAAATGCTGCTCAGGGACTTTTCACTTTTGCTACTTATGGACTGGGTATGTTCATCGGGACATGGTTTTCAGGCTTCACTACAAATTTTTATACAGCGGGAGAGGTTCATCATTGGAAGCAGATCTGGTTTGTGCCTGCGTACATAGCCGTAGCCGTGCTTATCTATTTTATTTTATTCTTTAAGGAGAAGAAAGAAATCAAGGCTGCTTAATTACTGAGTCTATTCAAAATAGTTAAAGTCACTTCGAGCGTTAGCGAGAAATATACCAATATGATCTTCATAAGATTTCTTCCCCATGTCTCATCCGAAATGATCCGCTTATTTATTATTTTGCATAAGGCAGTTAACCTTTCTAAATAACAAAAAAAACAATGACATGAATATTGCTATGCTTGGCTCCGGGTTCATCGGTCGATTTTATGCTGATTCGCTTCAAGGCTATAGAAGTAAAGATAAAATTGTAACGATCTATTCACGCAAAGAAGAAAGTGCGAAGAAATTTGCAATGGATTATAAAGTGGCATTCTCTACTACCAACATAGAAGCAGCCATCAACAGACCTGAAGTTGAAGTTGTCTGTATTTCGCTTCCCAATAACCTGCACGAAGAGGCTGTCATGCTCTGCTGCAAACACAAAAAAGCAGTGATTACTACAAAGCCCCTCGGCAGGAATGCACAAGAAGCAAAGCGAATGCTGCAGGCTGTGGAGAAGGCAGGAATTTTTAACGGCTATCTGGAAGACCTTGTTTATACCCCTAAGTTTATCAAAGCTCATGAAAGTGTAAAGAATGGAGCCTTAGGCAGAATTCTTTGGGCAAAATCAAGGGAGACACATCCCGGTCCGCACAGCGACTGGTTTTGGGATATTGAACAAGCGGGCGGTGGTTGTATTTTAGATTTGGGATGTCATTGCGTGGAAATTGCAAGAAGCTATATTGGTAAAGATATCAAGCCCATAGAAGTCATGTGCTGGGCCGACACACAAGTGAAACCTATTGATGCTGAAGATCACGCGATCGGCCTTGTGAAATATGAAAATGGTGCCATCGGGCAATTTGAAGTAAGTTGGACATTCAGAGGCGGTCTTGATTTGCGTGATGAAGTAATGGGCACAGAAGGAACGATTTGGATCAATAGCTTTTTACGTACAGGTTTTGAAATGTTTACTACCGGCAAGAGTGCGGATTATGTTGCTGAGAAAGCAGAAAGCAACTCAGGCTGGTTGTTCCCAGTTGGTGATGAACTCAATGAGCTTGGGTACAATCATATGTTCATGGACATGTTTAATGCTATGGAAAAGGGGACTCAACCCAAAGAAACATTTTATGATGGCTATGTCGTCAATGCTGTACTTGATGCAGCCTATAAATCGGCTAAGAGTAAACTATGGGAGCCTGTGACGCTGGACATCTGGCGAGGAAAAACAGGAGTGACGAAAAACAGTCATCTGACGGAGTATGATGCTGATCACTATCTGGTGAAAGAAGAAGTAACTCACTATGGAGCAAAAAAAGTAATCATTAAGAATAAAAAGACAGGGAAGATTGTGGAGAAAATCCTAAAGTAAAGAACATCAGAAGAATATCTCTTGAAATCTCTTAGATAGAATTCGTCTTGAATATTTTCTTTCGCCCAACTGCCGCGAAAATTCTTGATAACTTTTTAACTTCTTCGCATCTGAAGTAAAACCAGAAATTTTCTTTACAAAATCCGTGGGTTGCACCGGGTCAACATAAATTCCACAATGCGCCTCGGTAATTTCATTTTTTATCCATCCTCCGAAATTGACAATGATCAATTTGCCTGCTGCCAGTCCGTCAAAGAATTTATTGGGCGAACCTGTTTCTAAAATCGGAACGTTCTTGTAACAGATAAATACGGCATCCGTTACATTCATGACTTCACTGACACCCTGTCTATTTTGAAAATCAATAAATGAAAAATTGTTCAGACTCCTGCTGGCCACATTCCTTTTCAAGCGATCAAGCAATGCTCCTTCTCCGCATAACAAAAAATGAATGGGCAAGTTAGCCTTACGGCTTGCATTCGCACACTCCAAAAAATAATCTAATCCATTGGCAACACCGATGGCTCCTATGTAGGAGATCACGAACTTTCCGGTCACGCTATACTTATTTTCCATCGCAGGATTTTTCAGCTCCGGCCTGAAAAAATCACAGTCTGCCATATTCGGGATCAGATGCGTTTTCTTACCAGACACTTTTTTCTCTATCGCAGCCTGAATAGCAGGAGAAAGCGCCACAATAGATTGGGCTTGGTTGTAAATCGACTTTTCAAGTTGGAATAAAGCCTTCTTGAAGAAAAGATTATTTACAAACCCTAATTGAATGGGCGCATCGGGCCAGAGGTCTCCCACTTCAAAAATGAAAGGAATCTTAAACCGTTTCTTTATCCGGATGGCGGCAAGTCCTACCGTAAGCGGGGCAGAAATAGCGTAACAAACTTTTACATCAGAAATCTTACCAGTCATGCGCACACAACCAATTACAAATTTCACAAAAGAAATACTTCGGGCAAAAAACCCAAATCGATTCTCGTAGGCAATCGGCAAGTAATGCACCTCAATACCTTCGACATCTACTTTTTTGTAAAGCTTCTCATTGTGACCAGTAATCACCACCGCATGAATCTTTGCCTCCACTAATGCTTTAGCCAGATAATACGACCTGATTGCACCGCCTTTTCCGGGTGTATTAAAATGTTGATGGAGGATTAAAACTTTCACGGTGCAAAGAAAAGAAAACTGTTGGGAGTCAGGTTGAGCAAATGAAAAAGTTTTTGTGGATTACTTTCATAAGTAGATACAGAAAAGATTTCGTAGTTTAAGAACTTGAATAGTTAAAAATGAAAATCAATCCCTTCCGGCTCGAGCGCTATTTTGCCCAATACGAATTCTCTTCGCGCTATCTTTTATCCAGTTCAGATTGTGATGGCTTTTCATTAAAGGAAATTCTTGCGTTGGCCAGCCCAAAAGAACTCGATCAGTGGGAGACTTTACAATTGGGCTATACCGAATCTTCCGGCCTGCCCGAATTGAGAGAAGAGATTTCTAAACTCTACAAAAAAATATCTTCAGAAGAGGTATTTGTAGTGTCACCCGGTGAGGCCAACTTCATGGCGATGAACGTACTTCTTCAGCCGGGAGATCACGTCATCTGCATGGCGCCTGCTTATCAATCATTGTATGAAGTAGCAAAAAGCATTGGCTGTGAATTGTCTTTCTGGAATCCGTCCCCAGATGAAAAGGCCTGGTACTACGATCCTGAAGATTTAAATAAACTCATTACCAACAAGACGAAGCTGATCATTCTTAATTTTCCACATAATCCTACCGGATACATTCCCACGTTAAACGATTACCACAAGATTGTTTCGATCGCCCGGGGCAAAGGTATCTTCATCTTTTCGGACGAAATGTATCATCAACTAGAACACGATCCTAAAGATACCTTGCCACCGATGTGTGAGATGTATGAGCGAGCGATCTCATTATGGGGCATGGCCAAAACTTTTGCCCTTGCAGGACTGCGCTTAGGATGGATTGTATGCAAAGATCCGGTGGTGATGGAGGAAATGAAACGATTTAAAGATTACCTCACTATTTGCAGTCCCTCCACGAGTGAAATTCTTACCCTTATTGCGTTGAGAAATAAAAATAAGTTGATTCAACATAATCTCGACAAGATCATTAAGAACATTCGGCTCTTTACCATCTTTTGTGATCATCACCAACAGCATTTGCATTTTACACCTACCAAAGCGGGCAGCACAGCTTTTGTGAAATTGATTTTAAAAGAGTCTTCAATCTCCTTTAGTGAAAACCTTGTTAAGCAAACGGGAATAATGACATTACCCGCAGAAATGTTTGAATTTGGCAGTTCGCATCTTCGTATTGGTTTTGGCCGAAGTAATATGAATGTGCCCTTGAAAATTATTGACGATTACCTCACCAAAAATTATTGACAACTTATCATGTTGTAAATTGCATTCGATATTTTCGGATCGTTTTTCCAATAATAATACTTCCGATCATCGGTGGTAAAATCCACAATACCCAGTTGAATTGTTGGAATTGAATGTTAACGACCACAAAAGCAGTAACTGCTGAAATATAACTCCCACCCATACTGCCAATGTGAGTAAACCACCAATGCATTTTTTCCTTTGGAGGGGAAATGAAGTTTTTAATATCTCTGATTAAAAAACTAAGGCCAATTCCCCCGAAGGTAAGGGCAACAATTCCCATGCTATTCCCAATGACTAAACTATACCCACCCCAGAACAAAAGCCCCGTCATGAATATTCCTGAAGTGATGAGAATGAAGAGGTCAAGGATTCCAGGCCTGAGTTTTCCTAATTGTTTCAAAAACAAAATGCGATAACCACGAACGGTCATGTAGTAACTGAAAACTCCTACCATCAATAAAAATAATTTGTTGTGACCGATCGCTACAATGACTGCACCCACAAAGACAGCGGTCATTCCACCAAAGTAAATTTTGCCAGCCAGGCGATGCGATTTGCCTCCTTTTTGGGCGAACATGGCCACTAATCCACTAAGCAAAGCAATCGTGCCACCGGCAATATGGATGATAAGCATCAGGGTAAGGAATTGTTCAATTTTCATATCAGATAGGTTAAATCTTAAATGATGACCTAAAACTAATATTCAAATATCGGCTAGTGAAACTAATCCCACTCAACTGATGAATTTCCAAGATGAATTGTCATAAAAACAAAAAGCCCTTCGGAGTAGAAGGGCTTTGGTATAGCGTTAATCTGTTGCTAATGCTTTTCTTGAAGGCTTCGTGAGTAGTTAAGAATGTTGTCAACCACAATAGCGGACGGCTCCAAGCGAGCAATATCCAACTGGTTTTTGGTTGCAATCAACTCTTTGTACTGCTCTTGCAGCTCCGAGTCGCAAATCAGGGCTTTGTTAATCTCCCTCTCCTCTTGTACGGAAGTCTCGTGGTAAAGGAACCTGATCAGATCGTTTTGGGTAAAAGTCTTTATCATAGGCAATATGGTTTTTTATCATTTTCTTTCTAAGATTGATCAAGGCATACCTCATTCTTCCCAACGCAGTGTTTATGCTTACCCCTGTTTTCTCTGCGATCTCCTGAAAACTCATGTCCAGGTAGTGGCGCATTATGAGTACCTGCTTTTGTTCAACAGGTAGTCCTTTGATTAAATCACGAAGCCTTGATTTTGTCTCTCTCAGCACCTCGGCATCCTCGTAAGAGGTTTCTGCAAATTCCATTGAGTTAAACACACGGCTTCCATCTTCAAGAACGACCTCAGGGTAACGTTTGCTCCTGCGGAAATGGTCAATCGCCAGGTTATGTGCGATTCTACATATCCAGGGTAAAAATTTTCCCTCTTCGTTGTAGCGTCCACCTTTCATGGTGTTGATCGCTTTAATGAAAGCTTCCTGAAGCAGGTCTTCTGCCAGGTACCGATCTTTAACGATAAGGTAAATTGCCGTGTAAACTCTCGACTTGTGTCTGTGAAGTAGCACTTCGAACGCTCCTTCATTACCATCTTGATACTGCAACACCAGTTGGCTGTCGCTTAATCCTTTGTCTATCATTCTGTCTCACATTTAGGTAACGTAGAGGTCTCAGTCGATAGTGTGTGGGGTTAGGTTATTAATTTTGAATTGAAAAGGTAGGAATATTTCTTAAACCGACAAAAAAAACCGGAAAAATATTGCCTTCTAAATAATTTCTTTTGCTATTTGGAGCCGATTTTTCGATTGTATTAAACAAAGCATGGCAATAAGTAAGAAAAGAGTCATTAAAAGCCTCGATACTGTAACAGAGGATTTACGTGAATTGATGCGGCAGCAATACCCCAATGGCTATGAGGCCAGCATCACACGTATCACCAACGCTAAGAAGGAGCCTATTTTTGTTTTTCCTTTGGAAACAGAGGGGGCTGTCTACCTCATTAAAGTACCTGCTACTAAAAATAGTGATGGCGGTTATGATGTAGAGTCAGGAAAGAAACAAGAATTTGACGAAAGCAACGATGATCCTCTTCCAGCGGATGACTTTGACAGTGCAACTGCAGAAAAAGATGATTATGATGAGGATGGAGCAACAGATGGTACTAAAGAACCCGGCTACGATCCTGATTTTGATGATTAAAAGTTCTGACAATAAAGTAGAACACCATCCCATCGGATGGTGTTTTTTATTTTGCTAGTTCTATCAATTAAAGCATAGCTCAATCACCTTTTATTTATAGGTAGGATAGCGTTGAGTGATTAATTATTTTTGCCCTTCTCATGCCATTGCAAAACGACTCTTACCTTGACGAACTCGATCCAAAGGAATTCATAATCATCAAACGGGCCAGGGTTAACAATCTTAAAAACTTAAGCGTTGCTATTCCTCGTAATAAGTAGGTGGTCGTTACCGGACTTTCCGGTTCGGGAAAGTCTTCTTTGGCCTTTGATACACTATTTGCCGAAGGGCAACGAATGTATGTAGAGAGTTTAAGTTCGTATGCACGTCAGTTTCTGGGTCGCATGGAAAAGCCCGAGGTAGATTACATCCGAGGTGTTTCTCCGGCCATTGCCATTGAGCAACGAGTCAATACACGCAATCCCCGGTCTACCGTAGGTACCACTACGGAAATCTATGACTATCTGAAGTTATTATTTGCCCGCATCGGAAAAACTATCTCCCCGGTAAGCGGACGGGAAGTAAAGCGTGATACAGTGACTGATGTAATCGCAGCTATCAACTCGCATAACGAAGGTCTTCGCGTGATGATTGCATGCCCTCTTCAAATTGAGAAAGGCCGTAAACTTGAAGATGAATTGAACCTTCTGTTGAGCAAAGGATTTGCACGGATTTTAGTCAATGGGGAAGTAAAGTTTATTGAAGAGCAGATAACAACTGGAAAACCGGAAGGGAAAAAGAAAATTTCAGCTACGGCAAAAAAGAAAGAAACGGAGGTTGAAATTCTCATTGATCGCGCATCGGTTAATGCAAATGATGAAGATCTTACGTTCCGTTTGTCCGATTCAGTTCAAACTGCATTCTTTGAAGGTCATGGCGAATGTATCATTTATGTTGAGGGTAAGGATAAATTGAGATTCTCTGACCGGTTTGAGCTGGATGAAATCCTCTTTACTGAACCTTCGGTAAATTTCTTCAGCTTCAACAATCCTTTTGGCGCCTGCCGCACGTGCGAAGGCTTTGGTAAAATTCTAGGTATCGATGAGGATTTAGTAATCCCTGACAAAAGTCTTTCAGTGTATGAAGGAGCCATTGCTCCCTGGCGCACCGAAGCCATGAGCGAATGGCAAAAGCCTTTGCTGAAGAATGGAATCAAGTTTGATTTCCCGGTGCACAGGCCTTACAATGAACTGACACAGAAGCAGCGTGACATATTGTGGAACGGTAACGAATACTTTGAAGGCATTCATTCTTTTTTCCGATACCTCGAATCTAAGATGCATAAAATTCAATACCGTGTAATGCTTTCACGCTTTCGCGGACGAACAACGTGCCCGGATTGTAGAGGAACAAGGTTGAGAAAAGATGCCGGCTATGTAAAGATTGCCAATACTTCAATCACCGATCTGGTATTACTACCCATCGAAGAGGCGTTAGTTTTTTTCGAAAGACTTAAACTTAATTCTTACGATCTTAAAGTGTCGGAACGAATCCTTACGGAAATTCGTACACGCTTGTCCTACATGGTGCAAGTAGGGCTTGGGTACTTAAATCTAAATCGACTTACCAATACCCTTTCGGGAGGAGAGTTTCAACGAATCAAATTAGCCACCTCCCTGGGCAGCGCCTTAGTTGGGTCTATGTATATTCTGGATGAACCCAGCATTGGACTTCATCCACGTGACACTGCGCGCATGATTGAAGTGCTGAAGTCATTGCGTGATCTTGGTAATACAGTCATTGTCGTAGAACACGAAGAGGAAATAATGAGAGCGGCAGATCAAATCATTGATATTGGACCCGATGCCGGTTCTCATGGTGGACACCTTGTATTTCAAGGTACGCTGAACGATATTGAAGGAAAAGTTCAATCTCATACCACAGACTATCTCAGCGGGAAGGAAAAAATTTCAATACCTAAAGTCCGAAGGAAATGGAAAGACTCCATCACTGTTTCCGGTGCAAGGGAGAATAATCTGAAAAATCTGAAAGTAAAGTTTCCTTTGGAAGCGTTAACGGTAGTCACCGGAGTAAGCGGCTCCGGAAAATCAACCTTGATCAAGAAAATTCTATACCCTTCCGTTGGCCGCTTAAATGGATCCGTGGCCGACACCCCCGGGAAGTATGACAAGCTGGAAGGTGACATGTCAAAAATTACCCAGGTGGAGTTTATCGATCAAAATCCGATTGGTAAATCTTCACGGTCTAATCCGATCAGTTACGTAAAAGCCTATGACGCCATTCGTCAACTGTATGCCGATCAACCTCTTTCTAAGCAAAGAGGATACAAGCCATCACACTTTTCTTTTAACGTAGAAGGTGGCCGCTGTGAAACGTGTGAGGGAGAAGGAGAGATTAAGGTTGAGATGCAATTCATGGCAGACATTTTTCTGAAGTGTGAAAGCTGTTATGGAAAACGATTTAAGTACGAAGTGCTGGAAATTGAACACAAGGGAAAGAACATTGCTGACATTCTTGATATGACAGTGGAGGAAGGTCTTGAGTTCTTCCGTGATAAAAAAACAGTTTACGAAAAAATTCTTCCGCTCTTCGAAGTCGGGTTGGGATATGTAAAGCTCGGGCAATCCTCCAATTCATTGAGCGGAGGCGAAGCACAACGCGTAAAGCTCGCTTCATTTCTGGGGAAAAAATCAGGTGGTAGCCATGAACACATTCTGTTTATTTTTGATGAGCCGACCACGGGATTACATTTTCATGATATCTCGAAATTATTAAAAGCAATCAATGCCCTTGTCGATGAAGGTCACACTGTTATTGTTATCGAACATAATCTGGAAGTGATTAAGTGTGCCGACTGGGTTATCGATCTTGGTCCGGAGGGCGGAGAAAAAAATGGTGGCAATCTCTTATTTGAAGGCACCCCGGAAGATATGGCTAAGCAGACAAAAGGATATACAGCAGGGTTTTTGAAATCCAAACTTAGCTAATGCACAATCTTATTATACGAAGCACTTATCCCCTTAATCAGTGAAGAGCTAAACCCACGATGTTCCATTTCATTTAATCCGGCAATCGTACAACCCTTCGGTGTGGTCACTTTATCAATCTCTTCTTCCGGATGGCGATTACCTTTTAATAGTAGTTCCGCTGCTCCATTTACGGTTTGCGCAGCAATAAGACTTGCTGTCTTAGCATCAAATCCTATTTCAATTCCGCCTTGGGTAGCCGCACGAATAAAACGTAATGCGTAGGCAATGCCACACGCGCCAAGTACGGTGGCGGCATCCATCAGTTTCTCATCAATGGCCACGGTGATGCCGAGATTGTCAAACAAATCGGTCACGTACTTGACTTGCGAATTGTCTGCACCATGATGACAAAGACACGTGACGGATTGCTGAATGGCAATGGCCGTATTGGGCATCGCCCGGAAAATTGGATTCCCTTCATTAAAAATTGAATTCAACTCTTTCAGATCAACACCGGTAATTACACTGATCAAAATTTGTTTCGAAGAAATCTCTTCCTTCAAAGCTCCCATCACTTCTTTAACGTTATACGGTTTCAACGCAACGATGATTACCTCACTCTTTTGAATGACTTCCGCATTGTTACTTGTTATGTTAACGCCTAAATCCATCAAGTGCTTGAGTGGATCGGTGTTTCTTCGCGTAACATAAAGTTGTTGGGGAGAAATAAATTTGCTTTTGATAAGTCCTTCGGCAATGGCCGCACCTAAATTCCCTCCGCCAATAATGGCTATTGATTTGGATTCTTTTCTCATAGATATTTGATTAATCCTCTTGTTGAGTAGCTTTTTTAATTCACATAAAGCACTAGTCCTTTCAAGTACTCTCCTTCCGGATGATAAATTGAAACAGGATGGTCTGCCGGTTGTGACAAATGATGTAATACTTTAATTTCTCTTCCTGCCTGAATAGCCGCAGATACTACGGTATCATAGAAAAGTTGACGATCAATTACTTGTGAACAGGAGAACGTGAAAATTATCCCTCCCGACTTAATCATGCGCATAGCTTCTGCATTCAATCGCTGATAACCCTTCATGGCCTGATGCTTGGCATCCTTATGCTTTGCGAATGCCGGAGGGTCAAGAATAATTAAATCGTAGACGTCCTTTTTGTCTTTTAGGTAATCAAAAGTGTCCTGAACAAAGCTTGGATTCTCACTTGCGCTATAGCCATTTAACTCCAAATTTTTATTGGTCAGGTCCACGGCTCGTTCCGAGGCATCCACCGAATGAACCAGGCTTGCTCCTCCTTGAAGGGCATAAACAGAAAATCCACCGGTATAGCAAAATGTATTGAGTACCGATTTATTCGTAGCCAATTGTCCTAACAGTCTTCGGTTCTCACGCTGATCAAGAAAGAACCCTGTCTTCTGTCCTTCTTCCCAATCAACATAAAATTTGTGCCCATGCTCTTGCACTACATGCGGAACTACCGCCATGCCTAAGAGATATTCATTTGCATTTTTTTCGGGCAGTGTGGTTTGGCTTTTATAATACACGGCAGTCAATGATTCACCCAACACTTCTTTTAGGGCTTCGGCTATCACCTGCCGATCCTGATGCATCCCAATAGAATGAGCTTGCATCACTGCAACTGTATTATAAAAATCAACAATGAGTCCTGGTAGTCCATCACCTTCTCCGTGAATAAGACGATAGGCATTGGTAAAGTCTGTGGCCACACCTGAACGAATTCGTTGATGAAAGGCACCGGAGATTTTAGATGTCCAAATTTCCGGGGTGGGCTCTTCAGGTAAAAAAGAAATAACCCTCACTGTAATTGTCCCTTTCTGAAAATGACCGTATCCCAAAACGTTTTTCCAGCTGTCAATAAGTTTTACCCATTCCCCCTCTCCCGGATTTCCTTCTATGGTTTGAATTGCTCCCGAAAAAATCCAAGGGTGAAACCGCTTGACCGACCCTTCTCTTCCCTTTTTTAAACTAACAATAGCAGAAATTTTCATGAGAGAAGGCGATGAATTATTTGGAAAGAGTAACGTGGAATGGGTTCGACACAGAATAGCAAAAAAGACAACCTGGGCTCTTGATTTTAAACAAAGTTAGTTAATATATTTATCGCCTTAAATTCAATGACGAATGAAGATAATTCAATGGCCCGCCATCGTTTGCTGTCTCATCGCCTGCTCCAAGCCGGCTCCCGAAACAAAAGAAAGCACTCCGGTTGTTAAAGAGAGCGGACAAGTTACAGCTGATATTCCTGCCGGTGCCACGCGGGAAAAATATGAGGATAATCCCGCCATGGAAAATGTGACCGTTAAGGATGTCTCCGGACAATTGACTGCACAAGGAACTTTATTAGGCGGTAAAAAAGAAGGAGCGTGGACAGAACTAAATACTAACGGAACTGCAAAAAGTATTACATCGTACGTTAATGGAAGGAAAGAAGGTTGGTACGTTGAATTAAATACCAATGGGCAATTCACCAAACGAATTTTCTATCATAGCGATATGAAACATGGTGAGTACAAGGAATATAATTATGCCACATTAAAGGAAGAACGTTTTTACCAAAACGATAAGTTGGAAGGAGGCGTAAAAATATATTACGATAACGGGAAAATGATGGAAGAAGGGAATTATAAAAACGGAACCCGCGAAGGTCTCTCCCGCTGGTATGACCAGGAAGGGAAAATGACCATAGAGTACGAATACAAAAATGGGGCTTTGGTAA
The DNA here is from genome assembly GCA_031401775.1 of Bacteroidia bacterium. GTDB lineage: Bacteria > Bacteroidota > Bacteroidia > Cytophagales > Cyclobacteriaceae > ELB16-189. The sequence goes on from JANNRV010000152.1 coordinate 31,192, forward strand.
GGAAGTAATCTGCAAAGTACGCTCAGCCTTTAAAACAAGTTTTTTTAGTTTACAGCACGCTATTTTGAACCAAATCGGTTGTTTTTTCGTATTTAGACTTACCTGATTAAATGTTAGAAGGCAGGCGTTGAAAGAAGCGATGTTGAAATCATTTTACAGTACAACTTTTTGGGTTAGGGAAGCATCTTGCTACCAGACAATCATAATAAAACAAAATAAAGAAAAACTATGAAGCAGTTCGGTCAACTTTTATTAGCTGCGGTGTTGGGAAGTCTCTGTACACTCACCGCATATCAATGGACGAAAGAGAAAGATACAGGCGTAAAAATTGAGCATGTCAACGGTGTCCCTTCAAGTTCTGTCGGGTACACGGTTAATGAAAACGGACAAGCTGTTCCTTTAGATTTTACGGCAACGGCAGACCGTGTTACAAAGGCAGTGGTGCACATTCGCTCAACTTCAGAAGCAAGTGCTGTTCAGGGTGATTCGGAAGACCCATTCCAGTTCTTCTTTGGTCCTAATCAATCTCCCCGTGGCCCAAGTCAAAGCAGTGGATCTGGAGTAATCATCAATGAGAGTGGATACATTGTTACCAACAATCACGTAGTACAAGGTGCTGATATTGTCGAGGTAACCTTGTCTGATAATCGCACCTTCAAAGCGGAGGTTGTAGGAACAGACCCCGACACTGACCTGGCACTCGTAAAAATTAATCAAAGAGAATTGTCCTATTTATCATTTGTTAATTCTGACGAATCAAAAGTAGGTGAATGGGTTTTGGCAGTAGGCAATCCTTTTAATCTTAATTCAACCGTTACTGCGGGTATCATCAGTGCAAAAGGAAGGAACATCAATATTATTAATAACAACAATCGTGAAAATCAACAAAACGGTAACACGGCCATTGAATCTTTCATCCAGACTGACGCAGCCCTTAAACCCGGCAATAGTGGTGGTGCACTGGTAAATCTTAATGGTGGTCTCCTCGGAATCAACACAGCCATTGCAAGTCCAACTGGGTCTTATTCAGGATATGGCTTTGCCGTGCCCGCCAATATTGTAAGCAAGGTAGTAGAAGATTTAATCGCCTATGGCACCGTGCAGCGGGGCTGGCTCGGAGTTCAGGTGACTAACGTAAATAGCGAATTAGCAAAAGCAGAAGACCTTGATATTAATGAAGGAGCTTTTATTGCAGACTTTGCCGAAAACAGTTCTGCCAAAGCTGCCGGTCTTCAAAAGGGTGATGTTGTCATAAAATTGGACGAGGCTCTTGTTAAATCAAGCACTTCGTTGATTGAATACATCGGACGCAAACGCCCAGGTGATAAAGTAAATGTGACCGTTAACCGTAAAGGAAAAATTGTAGTTGTTCCTGTTACCCTTAAAAATCGCGAGGGTAAAACGAGTACTGTTAAACGGGAAGAAAAAGATGCCGTAGCTGCATTGGGACTAGAACTTGAAGACCTGGATGTAAAAACACTAAAGAAACTAGAACTTAATGCTGGGGTAAAAGTCAAGTCATTGGAAAATGGTAAGATTGCACGTTATACTGAGATGCGCGAGGGGTTTATTATCACACATGTCAATGATGCAGAGATGAAGTCTGCGAAAGAATTGAACGAATTGTTAAAGAAAAAGAAGCCGGGTGACTTAGTGACATTTTCAGGTATTTATGAAGACTATCCCCGGGAATATATTTATGCGATACGAATGTAATTTAACTATAAAAGATGAGAAGATTGTTTAGAAAAGGCGAACGTGTGCGGAACAAACTGGACGGAAAAGTGATGGAAGTGCTCAAGTACTTAAAGTCAAATCTTGTAGAGGTGAAGTGGTTTGATCTGGCTTCAAAAGAAGTGCGAACGAACAAAGTAAAAGAAGACAAGCTGTCGAAGGCAGCCTAGTTCTCAACTTAATTTTTGTTGCTCTCAACACGGATATAAATCCGTTAAGAAATAGTTGTGTGAAATCTGGCCCCGGGTGTTAACTTCGGGGCTTTTCTTTTTAGAATTCATGGACTTTCGACTTCAAACCAGTTACCGTCAAATTCTGGCGATGGCGTTACCTATCTCTCTGGCGATGCTCGTCCCTCAAATTAATTTTATCACCAACAATATCTTTTTAGGTGGATTAGGAGAACAAGAACTAGCCAGTGCCGGAATTACCGGTGTGTTCTACATGATCTTCGCTGTCATTGGGCTTGGGCTGAATAATGGGTTGCAATCTCTCATTGCCCGAAGAGCAGGACAAAATTTACCTAAAGAAATCGGAAAAATATTCTTTCATGGAGTGTGGATTGCTCTTGTGATCGCTTTACTTGGCATTCTTATTACCTACGCTTTTGCTCCCCTTATTCTTCGGGCAACTATCCATAATCAAGCAGTAGCAGAACAAGTCATCGACTTTTTACTAATCCGCATCTGGGGTCTCCCCTTTCTTTATCTCTACGTGATGAGAAATGCGCTGCTTGTTGGCACCAACCAAACTCGCTATCTGGTATGGGGCACCTTGTCAGAGGCGGCTGCCAATATTTTTCTAGACTATGGTCTTATCTATGGACACTTCGGACTACCCGAAATTGGTTTCAATGGAGCAGCGTATGCATCAATAATAGCAGAAGCTGCTGGCCTGATTGTTATCTATATCGTCATTCATGTAAAAGGGATTCACAAATCATTTTCTTTCTTCGAAGAGATTAAATGGGACTCCGTTACGACCAAACTTATTCTTGTGCAGTCCGCTCCTCTTATTGCACAGTATGCGATAAGCATTATTACCTGGGAGTATTTCTACATACTGGTGGAGCACCATGGCGAACGCGCTTTGGCCATATCCAATACCATGAGAAATATTTTCGGGTTGTTTGGAATTTTTTGTTGGTCCTTTGCCTCCACGACCAACACAATGGTAAGTAACATTATCGGGCAGGGAAAATCAGAAGAAGTGATGCCTTTGATCAGGCGAGTAGTGAAGTTGAGCTTTGGGATTTCTGCGATCCTATTTTTGTTACTGAATCTTTTCCCTGTTCTATTCCTTTCCTTCTACGGACAAGGGGAAGGGTTTATTGCCGAAGCGATCCCCGTTTTACGGATTGTTTCTGTGGCGCTGTTGATGATGTCGTTTGGAACGATTTGGCTTAATGCCGTGACCGGTACAGGGAACACTAACGTGAACCTCGTTATTGAATTGATTACCATTGGCATTTACAGCATTTACGTTTATCTCGTGTTGGAGTATTGGAATCTTCCCATTACCTGGGGCTGGGTTTCAGAATGGGTGTATTGGATTTCAATGTTTAAAATGGCTTTTATTTATATGCGATCGGGGAAATGGAAGGGAAAGAATATCTGATCACGAGAAACCATTACAGAACTGATTTGCTTCCCAAACTTTATAAACGAGTAAGAGAAGATTATTCCTTAAATTTGATTTCTTAAGTAACTTTTATCCATCAAGACTTGAACTAACGTATCATGAGCATAGCAAAACGATTTAGCGACAAGGATTTAGAAAAAATCAAAGCCGCAGTAAAGGAAGCTGAAAGTAAAATTTCCGGTGAGATTGTGCCTGTCTTCGTGGAGAAAAGTGGCTTTTATACCATTGCCAACTATCGCGCTGCCATGATGGGCGCTGCCACTGTTTTTCTGTTGATTATTATTTTTGATCGCTACGTTCCCGCCTTAGCAGTATACGATCCCCTGTTCATATTCCTGACGGTAATCTTAGGAGGAATACTGGCTGCAATGATTACCAACTTTGTCGATCCCATAAAAAAATGGATGCTCAGTCAGTCTCATCTTGATCAAGCTACCCGGAAGCGGGCAGAAAATGCTTTTTTGGAAGAAGAAGTTTTTAACACACGCCATCGCACGGGCATTATGATCTTTGTTTCTTTCTTTGAGCACGAAGTAATTGTTATGGCCGACCGCGGCATTAGTAAAGTAGTAGATCAAAAAGAGTGGGATAAAGTAGTTGCTATAATTATTCAAAATGTAAGGATGGGTAAAGTAGCCGATGGCATTGTGCTGGCTATTAAGCGTTGTGGGGAATTACTTCTCGAAAGGGGATTCGTTCAGACCCCTGATGATGTAAACGAACTTCGCGATGATCTTCGAATGGAGTAATCGATTTCTTTACTCATGATGCTTGCCAAATTTCTATTTCTACTATGAAACATTTTTTTTGCTACGTATTATTACTGTTCCCCTCCCTTCTCTTTGCGCAGCGGGCAGTTCCTGCTCATGGCGGCATTTGGGTGCATGATGAGGCCGGGCTTTTATCAGATGGAGCGCGGGCAGAACTCGAATCTATTGTAAAGGCGGAACGCGATTCTACCTCTAATCAAATTGCAGTTCTTATTGTTCCTTCCCTTGAAGGAGAAGATATTGATGGCTATTCGATTCGTGTAACAGATGAATGGAAGCTGGGTAAAAAAGATACTGATAATGGCGTGCTCCTATTAATAGCTGTTCAAGATCGTAAAGTAAGAATCGAAGTTGGTCTCGGACTTGAAGGTGTTTTGACTGATGCTCTTTCAAGTCGGATTATTAGAAATGAGATTGCTCCTCATTTTCGTCAGGGTGATAATGATGGTGGGGTAAAGGCCGGTGTGCTCTCCATCATTCAAGCCATAAAAGGGCAATATGTAAACAATGATGGCCCAAGAAGGAAAGGTTCACGCTCACCCTGGAGCACCCTTATCTTCGTCATCATTATGATTATCTTCATGTCGCGAAGAAACAAAGGCGGTCGTGGCGGTGTTGGCGGTGGAATGGGTGGATTTTTAGTAGGCAGTATGTTAGGGTCAGCAATGGGGCGCAGCTCAGGTTCCTGGGATTCAGGAGGTTCAGATTTTGGTGGTGGTGGAGGCTTTGGTGGTGGTGGTTCAAGTGATTCGTGGTAAGTTTTCTTATGACAATAGTTCGGTTTAAAATTGTCGATGGACGATGGACGATGGCCAGGTTTCGCCTGGTGTTAGTTGCCTACTGCTTACTATTACTCTCTTCTCATCTAACGTTTGCTCAAAAAACCGTTCCTGAGCTTTGGAGCCAGCGTGTTCATGACGAAGCCAAGGTTCTATCGGCCGCTGTGGTTGATCAACTTGAGTTACAACTTAAAGCGTACGAAGACTCTACTTCCAATCAAATCGCCATTCTGATTATCTCTTCGTTGGATGGCGATGTTCTGGAAGACTATTCTTTACGAGTGGCAGAGAAGTGGCAATTGGGCAGTAAGAAAAATGATAATGGTGTGCTTCTGCTCATCGCTGTTGATGATCATAAAATGAGGATTGAAGTAGGGCAAGGTCTTGAAGGAGTATTGACGGACGCGCATAGCAATAGAATTATCCGCAATGAAATGGCTCCTAATTTTCGAAGAGGTGATTATGACACGGGCGTTAAAGCTGCTGTCAATTCCATGATCAAGGCAATTGGAGGTGAATATAGTGCTGAGGATGCGGTGGAGGAGAACACCATATTGGGGCGGGTATTTTTTGGGTTGATAACATCCTTTATCCTTGGAGTCTTCACTTATATTACGATAGTGGCAGAAGGCTGCGTTGGATGGATTGTCTATGTTTTTCTACTTCCTTTTTACGCTGCTTTTCCAGGTGCATTCTTAGGGCAAACAGGAGGATACATCGCTATGGCTGCCTATGCTATCGCAGTGCCTATTCTCAAACTTAGCCGCAATTCAACACTGGTTGGCAAAGGGAAGAAGAAAAAGGGGAAGGGCGGAAGTTCAAGCTCTAGTTGGTGGAGTGGCGGAGGGCTTTCTTCCGGTGGCTGGTCCTCAGGTGGCGGAGGTTTCTCAGGTGGTGGTGGAAGTTTTGGTGGCGGTGGTAGCAGCGGGAGTTGGTAAGCGAGCCTTGTATTTCTTTTTCCCAGAAAAGAAAATTAGAATTCCATTCATTAGTTGATTATCCATATTTTTGATGCTTCAATTACAATCCTATGAAGCGCGATAAAATCATCTTTGACCTTATTGAAAAAGAAAAACACCGTCAGCAAAACGGTATAGAACTCATTGCCTCCGAAAATTTTGTTTCACCCCAGGTGATGAAAGCTCAGGGTACCGTGTTGACCAATAAATATGCAGAGGGGTTGCCCGGCAAACGCTATTACGGAGGATGTGAAGTGGTTGATGAAATTGAACAATTAGCCATTGATCGTGTGAAGGAATTATTTGGAGCGAGCTGGGCCAATGTTCAACCTCATTCGGGAGCGCAAGCCAATGCCGCAGTTATGCTGGCAGCTTTAAAGCCGGGAGATAAAATTCTTGGCTTCGACCTTTCCCATGGCGGTCATTTAACACACGGTTCTCCCGTCAACTTCTCCGGAAAACTTTATCAACCTACCTTCTATGGGGTAGAAAAGGAGACGGGTCTGATTGATTTCAATAAAGTAATTGAAACCGCACAGCGCGAAAAACCTAAAATGATTATTTGTGGGGCTTCCGCCTATAGTCGAGATTGGGACTATAAAAAATTACGTGACGCTGCCGATGCAGTCGGAGCTATATTACTTGCTGATATCTCTCATCCTGCAGGGCTCATTGCTAGGGGTCTTTTAAATGACCCGCTTGATCATTGCCACATTGTAACGACCACTACACATAAAACATTACGCGGTCCACGTGGAGGCCTTATTATGGTAGGTAAAAACATAGACAATCCATGGGGATTGAAAACACCAAAAGGCGAGATTAGAAAAATATCTTCTGTGCTCGACTCCGGTGTATTTCCCGGCACTCAAGGCGGACCATTGGAACATGTCATTGCTGCCAAAGCCATTGCTTTTGCTGAAGCCTTGACCGATGAATACCTGGAGTATATCGTTCAGGTAGCGAAGAATGCCAAAGCTATGGCAGCAGTATTTGTTGAACGGGGTTATAAAATTATCTCGAATGGTACCGACAATCATTTAATGTTAATTGATCTCCGATCAAAAAACCTGACCGGTAAGCAAGCTGAAGACGCTTTGATCCAGGCTGACATTACCATTAATAAGAACATGGTTCCCTTTGATACGCAATCACCATTTGTTACCTCGGGGATGCGCATCGGCACACCTGCTATTACGTCACGAGGAATGAAGGAAAAAGATGTGGTGAAAGTAGTTGAGCTGATTGATGAATCATTGCGCAAACCGGAAGATCAAAAGCATTTAAAGACAGTGAAAAAGAAAGTGAACCGTTTCGTCCAAAAGTTTCCTCTCTATAAATAGTAACTGATGTTAAGCAAAAGAATCAATGCCATTTTGCGCATGAGCGAGAAATTTATCAATTTGTTCTCTATACGTAGATTTCTCAGTCGTGACATTGGATCGTATCCTTTATTTCTTACGGATTGGAATGACTTTCGGGCAGCTGATGTATAATGTTGGACAAGGCAGCAAACCTATGATACGATGAGTGAAGAAAAAGAGATGTCCTTTCTGGACCACCTGGAAGAATTGCGCTGGCACGTAGTAAGGTCTGTGGCTGTCATTTTTATTTTTATGATTCTGGCCTTCGTTTATGTTCCCTGGATCTTCGATAACATCATTTTTGCTCCTGCCAAAATTGACTTCCCTGCATTTAAGTACATGTGCCAATTGGGCGAGTTAACAGGAATGCAAGAAACTCTTTGCGTAACTGAACTTCCCTTTAAGATTCAAAGTCGCAATATGACGGGCCAGTTTATGATGTCGCTCACCGCGGCCTTTGTCATCGGATTAATAGTTGCGTTCCCTTATGTGGTTTGGGAATTCTGGAGCTTTGTAAAGCCCGGTTTGCAGAGGAAAGAGCGAAAATTCTCAAAAGGAGCTGTCTTCGCCATCTCCTTTCTTTTCTTTCTGGGAATTCTTTTCGGCTACTACATTCTTTCCCCGATGACAATCTGGTTCTTATCAACCTATTCCATCAGCAGTATGATCGTCAACGAGTTTGACATTACGTCTTACGTTTCAACGATTACCAGTCTTATTCTCGGGTGCGGTATTCTCTTTCAATTTCCAGTGGTTATCTATTTCCTTTCCAAGGTCGGAATTGTAACCCCGCAATTAATGAGAAGATATCGTAAACATTCAATTGTTGTTATTCTGATATTGGGTGCCATCATTACACCTTCCGGAGATCCCTTTAGCTTAACCGTAATCTCATTACCTTTATATTTCTTATTTGAAATGAGTATCATCATCTCCACAATGGTGGTGAAGAGCAAACAAAAGCAAGAAGAATTAGAACTAAAGGCAGATCAACAACATCAATAAACATATGATGGAAAAGATTGCGATAGGAGCCGACCATGCAGGATTTGAATACAAAGAGCTCTTACGAAAATGGCTGGAAAAAAATGGTTACCCTGTTAAGGATTTTGGGGCCTTTAGCTCAGAATCTGCAGACTATCCGGATTTCGCCCATCCTGTTGCCGCTGCCGTTGAAAAAAAAGAATCTGATTTGGGCGTTCTTATCTGTGGAAGCGCAAATGGAGTCGCCATTACCGCCAACAAACACCAAGGCATACGAGCTGCCATCTGTTGGAATGAAGAGTTGGCCTCCTTAGCCCGTCAGCATAATAACGCTAATGTTCTCTGTCTGCCCGCGCGATTCATTGACATCAAATTAGCAGAAAAAATTCTTGATCGCTTTCTTCACTCCAGCTTTGAAGGCGGACGACATGAGCGCAGAGTAACTAAAATGAGTTGCTAGTTATTTTTCTATTTGAAGCCAATAAAACTCACCTTCCCTTTTATACTTAGCTTTTAACGCAGGGATTCGTTCAAAGTAGTTTTTCATCAAATCATTCGGATCAACAATAACATCCGGAGTATTTTTTTGAAAAGTCTTTGCTACCAATATCACATTTTCATAGACGTCAGGTTGTTTAAAAACACTTTCTGCTAAACGCCAATCCAAAAAGTATCCGGCAAGCTTGTTCTCTTTGAAGATAGACAAATCATCGGTCAGCATCATTACGCTCTTATTTTTGAGGGCTAAAGAATACTTCGATTCTTTAGGAAATAAAGCTGTGTAATCGATGTTGGTCAGCTTGCCATTTCTTGATAAGAAATTCACACTCAGTAAACCTATTATAAAAAGCCAAAGCATTGTCTCGGCAATCCATTTTCGCCTGATCAGCAACAAGTAATGGCTGATGAAGTACGCAAGGGATGGAATAAAAATAATGAAACTATGGGGAGTAAGTTCGCGTGCAATAAATAAATATATAAACGAGCAGAGCATCCATAAAAACATAACCTGAAAGAGCTGCGATTGATATTTGGTAAACCGCGCTTCTCTATTGAGCATGAATAGCGAAAAAACAAAATAAATGATGGGGATAAGGCTTAAGTAAAACAGGGTTTTAGCTGTTAGTAAGGATTCTCCCGTAAGCGTTAAATTCGGAACATAAAAATTCTGCCAAAGCATGGCGGATTCTCCCTTATAGAAATAAAATGCCCATAAAAGTAAATGCGGCAGTACAAAGCCCAAAAACATAAGAAGAAACTTACGAATACCCATGCGGGTAAAAGTGAGCAGAATAAGAACCGTGGCTAAAAAGAAAATTACATAGGAGAAAACGAGAAGTGTGGCTACTCCCAGATAAACCCCCAGATTAAGAATAATCTCATCGCGTTGGATTTTAAACTCAATTTCTTTAAAAAGATTATTCAGGCCTAAAAGTAAAATGGTAGAAGCCAACAATTCCGCTGAAAGCGACAGCATATCAAAAGAAAAAAAACACAACAAGCCAAATACAAGAGCTGGAACATAGGAACTATCCGTATACGCCTTGTTATTAATTAACAGAATCGCAAAAAAAGAAGCTTGAAAGAAAAGGATAATCAATGCCAGCGTGTGATAACCTCCAAGTGATTTTCCAAACATGCCCTCTATCAATGCAAAAAAGATTGACGCAATTGGAGGGGTCGAATCAAAAATCTCCACATACATCAAGTTTCCTGAACGAAGCGCATGACCAACCAACATATTTCTTAATTCCTGCTGCATGATCTCTGCCGGATTAATAAAGAAAGGAAGGCTTAAACCTCCTAATAACAGGAGTAATCCTAATAACCTATAGGGGTCGTTGATTCGAAAGAAACGTAAGAGCACTCGTATTTTAGCTTAATGGCGCAAGTAAAATA
>JANNRV010000153.1:0-47693 GCA_031401775.1 Bacteroidia bacterium
ACTACAAAATACAGTTCTAACCTCCAGGGCAACTCGCTTTCACTTTCAGGTGGAGATTTAGAAGGCACTGTAAATTTTTCACGGGGCGGTCAGGGCGTATCTGTTCCTGACCTCGGGCCAATGGTTAATCAATCGAATGAAGCAAAAGCGAATGTCAATTCGCAAACAATTGTTGGTGTGTGGTCGGGTAATGGTGAAACGATCGAATTTAGAAATGATGGACAGTGCGCTTATCTGGGTAATACTTTTCAATATCAACTTTCGCCAGGTCATGTTACATTGATTACCGGTCAAGGAAACGTAATGTTCGCATATCTGGTGAAAGGTGATCAACTTTCGTTAACTGGAAATAATCAAACCGTTACTTATTCAAAGGGAACTTCCCGATTGAGTTCCGGACAACAAAATCAGGCATCAGGCAAAGGCCAAATAGCGATGGAGCTTGTTGGTAAATGGTGCTATGTCAACGTAAATAGTTACAATTCAGGCGGAAGTAGTTCAAGTACATGCATTACTTTAAATGCAAATGGTACGTACGAGTACTATAGTGAAAGTTCCCGTAGTGTAAATACGCCAGATTTATATGGAGGTACCTCTTCACAAAATTCAGATCGAGGTACCTGGTATCTTCAAGGAGACCGAATTTATTATAATTCCCAAACTCAGGGTTCGGGTTCTTATCGCCTGGAAAAAAGAAATCATCCGAAAAATGTGAACGATCCAATGATTGTATTGGATGGTGAAGCTTATGTCACTTCTTACAATAAACCACCCTGGAGATAATTAATTATGAATAATCAACTTAATCGTAGGGACTGGTTAAAGTCCACATTTGCACTGACGGCAGGATTTACCGCGACTTCTTCGCTTGCTTCTCAACTAATGGCAAGTCCGATGAGCAGGGCAGAGGAACTTTTTTTACAAAGCGCCAACAAAGTTCCGTTGCTGGCTAAATTGAATTTTAATGAAAACCCCTATGGGCCTTCAGAAAAAGCGAAGCAAGCTATTATTCAGAGCCTGTCGCAATCCAATAGATATGCTGTTCAGGAACTGGATGAACTGAAAGCTTTGCTGGCGAAAAAGGAAGGAGTTACTCCCGACTATATTCACATAGGCGCGGGCTCCGGTGATATTCTCTGTCAAACGGGCGTGGCGTTTGGTTTGGAAGGTGGCAGTGTGATGTCTGCCTTTCCGACATTTTCGCTGCTGATGAATTTTGCAGAGATATTTAAAGCGACCTGGCATAAAGTAAACTTAAATGATCGACTTGAGCACGACTATGAAGCAATGGCTTCCGCGATTAAAAGTGATACGCGATTAATTTTTATCTGTAATCCCAATAACCCTACCGGAACATTGGTTGATCCACAAAAAGTGAAAGCCTTCTGCGAAGAAGTTTCAAAAAAAGTACCCGTTTATGCTGATGAAGCATACCTTGAGTTTCTTGAGCCTGCTCAACAGATTTCCATGGTTGAATTGGTGAAGAAAGATATGAATGTGATTGTCTCTCGCACCTTCTCAAAAATCCATGGACTGGCAGGTTTGCGAGTAGGCTATAGTATTGCCAAACCTGAATTGATTAATCGGATTGCTAGCTATCAACATGATATTCCTGTCAGCATAGGTTCCATTGCCGCTGCCAAGGCTTGTTTGGAAGATGAGGACTTTATGAAGCTAACGAGGACGAAAAACCTGGAAGCCCGTGCGGTACTCACTAATTATTTGGATAAAAGAAAGATTTCCTACGGGAAGACATATACCAACTTTGTATTCTTTCCTGCCCCTAAAGATGGCAATACCATTCTGACAAAAATGGAAGAGAAAGGTTATTTGATGCGTATCTGGGATTATCAGCAACATGAGTGGTGCCGGGTAAGCATTGGAACGTTGGAAGAAATGAAAGGATTTGTGAAGGCTTTCGATGAGGTTATTGGATAAAAAATCGCATTCTCTTAAAATCGTTGATCTGAATTCAGCTATTTTTTAATACCTTCAATCACTCTAAACTCATTTATTATGAAATCCCTTTCCCGTAGAGACTGGTTCAAGTCTACCTTAACATTATCGGCTGGTTTTGGACTCAGCACCGTTTTGGCAGATCAATTACTGGCCGCTCCTGTAAGCAAGGCCGAACAATTTCATACACCAAAGTCGACAGGGAAACTGATTCGATTGGGGTCAAACGAAAATCCCTATGGCCCTTCTACGAAAGCGAGGAAGGCATTGGATGAATCAATGAGTGAATTCAACCGCTACGCCTTTGATTCAATCAGTGAGTTCAAAAAATTAATTGCAGAAAAAGAAGGTGTAAGTCCAGAACATATATTGATCGCCAATGGATCTTCTGAGACTCTGTGCCTTGCCGGAATGAGCGCTTCACTGGAAGGCGGTGCAGTATTATCAGCCTTCCCAACATTCCGATCACTCATGGAATACGCAGAAAAGCTTAAAGGCCGTTGGGACCGAGTTGACCTGGATGAATACCATGTGCACAATCTCGAAGCTTTGGCTTCGGCTGTGAAATCGGATACTCGTCTGATGTTTGTTTGTAATCCCAATAACCCAACCGGAACAACAGTGGAGCCCGGAAAGCTTCGCGATTTTTGCATTGAGATGGCGAAGAAGACTACCGTATTTATGGATGAAGCCTATCTAGAACTTCTCGAACCTGCAGAACAGCACTCTATGGTGGAGTTGGTAAAAGCGGGGCACAATGTGATCGTCTCAAGAACTTTTTCAAAAGTGTATGGCTTGGCCGGATTGCGAATAGCGTACTGCATTGCTCATCCTGATATGATCAAAAAATTAAGTCGCTATCAAATGGGTCCAGTAATCAATCAGGCAGGATTGGCAGCTGCCAAAGCATCTCTCTTTGATACTGAGTTTGCGGACATGACGCGAAAGAAGAACAATGAGGCCATGCAATACTTTACCCGGTACCTTGACTCCAAAGGATGGTTCCATGGTAAGTCGCGTACCAATTGTATTCTTTTTCCTGCGCCCAAAGAGGGAAAGATAATTTTGGAAGAAACAGAGAAGCGAGGATTTCAGATCAGGGTGTGGGACTATCAACAGAAAGAATGGTGTCGGGTAAGTATTGGCAGTATGGAAGAAATGAAACTCTTCACTAAGGCGTTTGACGAAGTAACTGCCTGATATGCAATTTCCCCGGTTGAAAATCGACTGGCCTAATCATATCATAGGATTTTTTAGCGCACTGTTTGGAATTCTTATTGCCTTTGAACTGGATCAATGGCGTGAGCACAATAATGAGTTGAAACTTTCAAAGAGTGCCTTTGAGAATTTAATGAAGGAAGTTGATATCAATCAAAATATCCTGCACGAGAATGTCACCTTAAATCTAAGATCAATCCATAAAATGCAGGAGGTGCTTGTAAAGGTTGACAAAAATCTGATTTTTATCGGAACACGCAAGGAAGCAGATTCTATCAACAGGAAATTTGGAAAGCTCTTATACATTGACATTGCTGATTCTTCTACAAGAATAAAGACAAGCATGCCCGTGCACATTGGTATGAGTAATATTACGGTCCCGTCCCTTCAAACTTCAGCCTGGGAGTCCGCCAAAGCAACAGGTGCTTTAAATTCAATGCCATACGAGAAGGTGGTTTCTTTGTCTTTTGTGTACAATGATTCTAAAATCTTAGATGAACTAATTCAGATTAGAACTTTGCTAAGAAAATCGGATCGTATTACAACTAAGTCAGAATTGATCCTTTTACTTGAAGAAGCTGAACGATCTCACGTGGTACTTGATAACGAGCTAGTCGAATTCGACCAGTTCGTTAATATGCTAGAAGCAATGGAGTAGTTATGCCAGTGCCGGCTTGAGCTTAGGACGTTTCCCTAATTCTTTCAATAGCCGAGCGTGAGCGCCAAGGGCTTGCATGAAAGTATCCTGCGATTTATAAGGAACACCAAACTCTTCAGCTGTCTTCTTTACGATAGGCGCCAGTTTGCGATAATGAACGTGACAGATATTGGGGAATAAATGATGTTCCACTTGATAGTTCAGCCCGCCAACATACCAGGAAAAAAGTTTCTCCCGATGTCCAAAGTTGGTGGTCGTGTGCATCTGATGAATTGCCCAGTTATTTTCAAGATTGCCCTTCTCATCAGGCATTGGATATTCGGTTCCTTCAATCACGTGAGCCGGTTGAAAGATAATGGCGAGAATAAAACCCGCAATATAATGCATCACAAAAAATCCAAGGAATACTTGCCAAAAGGAAAGCGGAGTTAACAGCGTTGGCAGCACCAAAACGTATCCGAAATAAATAATTTTGGTTAGGACTAGTACAGACCATTCTTTCGTAAGTGATGCTTTTTGTTTTTTAACCAGCCCTTCTCTTTGATATTTAGCAAGTCTTCCAAAATCTTTAAAGATAATCCAGACAAACGTTAGAAGACCGTAGAAAATCCAGGCGTACCAATGTTGAAAACGATGCATTGGTTTCCAATCTGACTCCGGTCCCATGCGCAATATTCCGCGTGGACTAATATCCTCATCCGCATCATGCACATTGGTATAAGTATGATGCAGTACGTTATGTTGTACTTTCCAGTTAAAGGAATGAGCTCCTACCAGATTGAGCGATGCGCCTAATATATTATTAATCCAATTCTTTTTTGAATAAGCACCATGATTGGCATCATGCATGATAGAAAGACCAATGCCTGCCTTGCCTAGCCCCATGATGGCAAATAATCCCATGTATAACCAAACGTTTGCAAAAATTCCGCTGATAATAAAAAAGTAGGGTATAAGATAAAGGCTAAACATAAAAATGGTTTTGACAACCATTTCCGTATTGCTATAGCGACTGATATTGTTGGCTTTGAAATATTCGTTGACTCTTTTGGAAAGCGTTGGAAAAAAATCAGGCCGAGTGGGAGCAAATTTTAAGTGAGCTGTATTCATATATATTGTATTAACGGTAATGATCTCATTATGTTAAAAATGAGATGAAACTAATCGTTAAAGATACAAAAGTCCTGTCCCGGTAACAAGCGTTAGTCCTTGATTTAGTTGGACAAAGGCCCAATTTGAAGCTCAGGAATAGATTTAGCAATAGATCAGAACTCCGCCAAAACGGTTTTACCACCTTTTGTCACATCGCCCACGCTGACTTTGATGATTGCATTGAGAGGCAGAAAAACATCTACGCGCGATCCAAACTTGATAAAGCCAAACTCACTTCCTTGCTCCAGCACCTGTCCTTCTTTTACATAACACTTTATTCTCCGTGCCAATGCGCCCGCTATCTGACGAAACAGGATCTCTGTTCCATCTTTCATTTTAGTGACTACTGTAGTGCGCTCGTTCTCCGTGCTTGACTTTGGATGCCAGGCTACTAAGTATTTTCCGGGATGATATTTATAATAGCTGATAGCGCCACTAACCGGCATGCGATTGACATGCACATTAATGGGGGACATAAAAATTGAAATCTGTTTTCTTTTTGATTTCAGATATTCGCTTTCTTCGGTTTCTTCAATGACGACTACTTTTCCATCGGCCGGAGCGATGATGCATTTCTCATTTTTCTGAACTGTAAAAAGAGGAATCCTAAAAAACTGAAGGATAACCAAATAGAATAAAAGACTTCCAACAAGCACGAGGGTCTGAACTGTCGTGGCTTCAGGAAAATAACTAGTAATAGCCCAATTCAGTGCAAATAAAATAAGCAACAAAACGAAAAGTAAAGTCCTTCCTTCTTTATGTATTGTCATCGATGATAGGTTATGGTAAAAAAAGAACAGCAAGCCGAAGCCTGCTGTGCAAATTTAAATATTTATTGGTTCTCCATCAGAAGCCGCCCCTAAACTTGTACGTTTTCGCCACTTTATCAATAGCCACCATGTAGGCGGCAATACGCAGCGATACTTTGTATTCATTGGCTGTCTTGTAAACGTTATCAAAGGCATCTTTCATAATCCGGTCGCTTCTGCGATTAACACGATCAGCTGTCCACTTATAGCCAAGTCGGTTTTGTACCCACTCAAAGTAAGAGACGGTCACCCCACCTGCATTTGCTAAAATATCAGGGACAACACTGATTCCTTTCTCGTAAATAATATTATCGGCTTTAGAAGAGGTGGGGCCATTGGCACCTTCAACAATTAGTTTTGCCTGAATTTTTGCGGCATTGCTTCCCGTGATAACGTCTTCTGTTGCAGCAGGTACCAAAACATCAACAGGTAACGTCAGTATTTCTGCGCCACTTATTTTTTGAGCCTCGGGGAATCCCTCCAAAGAGCCCTTGTTCTTATCGCGATACGCTACCGCTTTTTCAATATCTACACCGCCTTCATTGTAATAGGCACCATGAAGATCGCTGATAGCCTGTATTTTTAAGCCTCTTTCAAAAAGCAGACGAGCTGCCCAAGAACCTACGTTTCCAAATCCTTGCACCGCACAAGTCGCTTTGTAAGGATTGATTTTTAATTTTTCCATAGCGGCCATGGTCGTCACCATTACCCCGCGGCCTGTCGCTTCTGTTCTTCCCAATGAACCTCCTAGTACAATAGGCTTACCGGTAACAACAGCATTGACAGTCATACCTTGAGTACGAGAATATTCGTCCATCAACCAGGCCATCTCGCGTGGCCCTGTTCCCATATCAGGTGCAGGAATATCTTTATCAGCACCAAAGATGTCGATCATGGAGAGCGTATACGCTCTCATCAATCGTTCAATTTCTCCAGCCGACATTTCTCGTGGATTGCAAGCAACACCACCTTTTGCACCACCGTATGGAATATCAACCACGGCACATTTCCAGGTCATCCAGGCTGCCAATGCTTTTACTTCATCCAGGTTTACATGCGGATCAAAACGAATACCACCTTTTGATGGACCAAGAATCGTAGAGTGAATAACTCGGTATCCTTCAAATACCCGAATGCTTCCATTGTCCATTGTCACGGGCAGAGATACAATCACCTGCTTGGTGGGCACTTTCAAAACATTATAAACTTCTTCTTCTAAACCCAGGATTTGTGAGGCAGTCCTGAAACGTGACATCATCGCCTCAAATGGGTTTTCTTTATCCATTAGAGGTGCCGGTTCTATGTAGGCCATACGATTTTAAGAGGTTATGTGGTTTATACGTTATTCTGCGTAATTGAACGTTTAAAACGGTTGCAAAGATAGAGAAATTAGGGAGACAGCGCGGATAAGTAGGTAAAAAGGTCGGACATATCAAGGCACTTTAATTCGGCACAAGTTGTGGATACCCGAAGGAACTTTGGCAGAAATTATTTTTAACAATAATTGATTTTTCTGGCCTAAAAAATTTCCAAAAAAGCCACGATAAATGGAGCAGAAATAAGAAGACCATCAAACCGGTCAAGGAATCCTCCATGCCCTGGCAGACTATCCCCGGAATCTTTTATTTCGATACTACGCTTTAGCAAAGACTCAACGAGATCACCGAATGTGCCACCGATGATAATGATCGCTCCGATAATCATCCAATAGACAGGAGTAAGAAAAGACATCACACCGACCCATTCAAAAAAATACGGCAAACCATAGGCAAAGGCTAATGCTAAAGCTGCTCCACCCGCAAAGCCCTCCCATGATTTTTTTGGTGAGATACGTTCAAATAATTTTCGTTTTCCAAACAAAGTGCCTGCAAAGTAAGCTCCGGTATCACTGGCCCATAAAATGAAAAGACAACCGAACATGATTTGAAAATTATAGATACCATTCTCATAGGCTGCAATATTAAGCAGAGCGAAAGGAACAACTACATAAAAAAGACCGAGAAACGTGAATGCAATATTCGTAAAGGGCTTGCGTTCAAATTTTTTGTAGAGTTTGATCATATAGACGCACGACACCATCGGAAAGATGAGGAAGTAATAGCGGTACGAAATATCTCCCCGCTCAATAAAAAAGGATAAACTGAAAATGATCATCCCACTAATGGTACCGAAGGTTTTTTGTGGTACCATACCATCAAGTCCGGTGAGGGCGTAGAATTCCAATAACGTCAAAAGGCAGATAGCAAAAAACAGAATGAAGTAAGTCCATTCACTATAAACAATACAGAAAATAATCGCAGCAGCTCCAATAATTGCAGTGATTAATCGCTGTGTAAGATTATTGTATTTCTTTAAGGCAGAAGTCAAGCGGGAGAAGAATTACGTTCGAAGAGTTTTTTTTAAATAGGCCAATAACCCAAAAGTAACAATTGCAAAACTGATTACTGCAGTCCAGGGTGCAGCTTCGGTAGTTTCAATATCAATATCGATGATACCGAGCTGTCGAAGGTAGAGCATCAACACCGAGAATCCGTTGTTCATAAAGTGAGCAAATATGGGTATGAGCAAGTTCCCTGACCACAAATAAAGATATCCAAATAAAGCTCCTAGCAATACACGGGGAACAAACCCAAAGAACTGCATGTGAATGGCGCTGAACAAAACGGCTGAGATCCATATAGCAATATGGGCATTGCCAGTAGCGCGATGAAGTTGTGGCTGAAGCAATCCGCGAAAGACGAGCTCTTCGCCAATACCCGGTAAGACTGCGATGATAAAGAAAGCAAAAATAAATTCACCCAATGAACTGAAAGTAGTAAGGAACTTAGTTATTTCTTCCGCATAGGTTTCTCTTGCCCTGGCCCATTGTTCAAAGTCTTTAAGGAACCCCGGAAAATGAAGATGAGCATTCCATTCTATAAATACCGAGTTGACGGCCATAAAAGTGATCACCACTATCCCGGTAAGGATAAAAGCAATTGGATTCGTTCCTTTTTTGAGGAGCGTTATGACGTTTTGTTTTTCGATCGCAAACCAATACAAAGCGGGCCCCAGGATTAAACCAAAAAAAGTGGCGCAAGCCTGAATGATAAAAAGAGGAGTCTTTATTTCTGGGTGGGAAACAGGATCGCCTACCTGAGAAACAAAGTCAAGCATAGACCCATCGATAAAAGGAAGTGCAGCGAAGAAGCCAATGAGAGGTCCGATCACCACAAATCCGGCAAACATCGTGAGTAAAATGAAAATAGCCGAAGTCCAGGCTGATCGTTGAGGGGGTGCTAATTCAGATTCAGACATCTCAGCAAATTCAGTTAATTTTGCGCGCAAATATGGTAAAAATCGGCAATATCAATTTAGGCGAGTTTCCACTGCTACTGGCGCCCATGGAAGATGTGAGTGATCCTCCTTTCCGTGCTGTTTGTAAGGAGGGTGGAGCAGATTTGATGTACACTGAATTTATCTCTTCTGAAGGGCTTATCCGAGATGCTGCCAAGAGCAGACAAAAGCTAGATATTTTTGAATATGAGCGCCCCATTGGCATCCAATTGTTTGGAGGAGATATTGGCAACATGGTAGAGTCTGCCAGAATTGCTACCGAAGTGAATCCCGATCTCATTGATATCAATTATGGCTGTCCGGTAAAGGCTGTAGCGTGCCGTGGGGCCGGAGCAGCTTTGCTTCAAGATATTCCCAAGATGGTGAAAATGACGGAGGAGATTGTAAAATGCACTCCATTGCCTGTTACTGTTAAGACCCGTTTAGGTTGGGATGACAAAACCAGAAATGTTCCCGAAGTGGCAGAACGCCTACAGGACATTGGTATAAAAGCACTCACGGTGCATGGACGAACGCGCGTGCAAATGTATAAAGGAGATGCGGACTGGACCTTGATTGCAGAAATCAAAAATAATCCCCGCATTCACATTCCAATTTTTGGCAATGGAGATGTAGACTCTCCGCAAAAAGCATTGGAGTATAAAAATCGGTTCGGTGTAGATGGCATTATGATTGGTCGCGGAGCTATTGGTTATCCTTGGATTTTCAATGAGATAAAATATTTCATGGCTACAGGCATGATGGCGGAGGCTCCTGATATTAACGAACGAGTTCGGGTGACAAAAAAACATCTTGATTTCTCCATTCGCTGGAAAGGAGACAAGTTAGGTATCTTCGAAATGCGCAGGCATTATGCAAGTTATTTTAAAGGCCTTCCTGACTTTAAGCCCTATCGTACTAGATTGGTAGAGGTAATTACCGCTGATGAAGTTCACCGGATTTTGGATGAGGTGGTGGATAATTATGCTATGGCGATTGCCTGACAATAGCAAGAAGCGGGTTTCAAAACCCTTTTATTACTTGGTCCTTAGCAGCAAGAAACTTAAGCATGTTTGATAAATTAAAATTTCCCCCTGTACTAATTCTTATTTTACTCTCTCTGATTTGGGGTACTTCTTTTATCCTGATCAAACAGGGATTAAAAATATTTGGACCGGATGAAGTGGGCGCGCTTCGCGTGGCAGCCGCATCTTTATTCCTGTTGCCAATTGCGGTTACTAAGCTGAAAGAATTGCGGCAGATCCATTACTTCCGATTGTTTATAGCGGGATTGATGGGCACTTTTTTTCCGGCTTTTCTTTTCGCCTGGGGGCAAACGCAGTTAAGCAGTTCTGTAACAGGGATACTCAATACACTTTCACCAATCTGGACCATGATTTTCGGATTTTTACTTTTTCAACAGCGTTTTCGTGCCATTGCTATCGTTGGAATCATTGTCAGTTTTGCCGGAACAATCCTGTTAGCGCTTTCAAGATCAGGTGGTCAGGTATCTGGATTTAACAGTTATGCGTTGCTCATCGTATTGGCGTGTGCTTTCTATGGTGCCAATCTCAATTGGGTAAAATTTAAAATTCCGGAACTGGGATCTTTAACGATTACAAGTGTTGCGCTGGCAATGATTGGCCCATTGGGGGCTATTTATTTATTTGGCTTTACGGATTTTATCCACAAGATGGAAGTGGTGGACGGTGCATGGAAAGCGTTTGGGTATATTGTATTGCTTGCACTAATGAGTACAACCATTGCTACTATACTCTTTAATAAACTCGTAAAACTCACCACACCTTTGTATGCTAGTTCAGTCACGTACATTATGCCCATCGTATCCGTTATGTGGGGGGTATTGGATGGAGAGGAACTGCTTATTGCTCACTTTATTGGGATGGCTTGTATTTTGGGCGGGGTTTATCTGGCCAACCGAAAGCCCGTTTAGCGAATTTATCCCAGAGCATCAACGGCTTCAACTTCTTCAGGCATCATCCTTTTGAAAAGGTTTTCAATACCTGCTTTTAAGGTGATGGTGGAAGAGGGACAGCCACTGCAAGATCCCTGCAACATTACCGTTACTTTTTTGTCTTGATAGGAGTGGTAAGTAATGGCACCGCCATCTTGCTCCACAGCCGGGCGAATGTACTCGTCTAGAATGTTTTTTATCTTTTTTACCGTTTCGGTCTCTTCTTCAATAGGAGCTCCTGCTGGTGCCTTGATATCCAATATCAGCTTTCCGGATTCAAGAAAATTCTGAATATGCTTTTTTAGCGTCTCCTGAATTTCCATCCAGTCGATGTCTCCCTTCTTCGTCACCGTGATGAAGTTGCTCATGTAGAACACGCGTTCAACAAAAGGAAACTGAAATAGCTCAAGCGCCAGTGGGGCATCTGCTGCACTTAAAGCTTCAGGGAAATCAAAACTCATCCCTTCTGGGACAAGAATTTCATTCACCACAAATTTCAATGAGTTTGGGTTGGGATTAGATTCCAGGTAGATATGGATATTTTTTGGTGAAGGCTTCAGCATAAAATGACTTTTTGAAGGAACAAAATTAAGCATTAAAAGTTCAATTGCTTAGCTACGGAGCTTCAGGCTTGTCCAATGCATTTTCCCATTTACTTACTACCGCAGTGGCAACACTATTGCCGACTACATTGGTGGCACTACGTCCCATATCAAGCAATGGATCGATCCCCAGAAGCAAGGCCAGTCCCGCTTCCGGGATATTGAATGTGGCTAATGTACCCGCTATGACCACCAAAGAAGCCCTTGGTACCCCGGCAATGCCTTTACTGGTAAGCATAAGAACTAGTAGCATGCTTATCTGCGTAGGAATGGGCAAATGAATGCCATAGGATTGTGCTATAAACAATGATGCAAATGTCATGTACATCATACTACCGTCAAGGTTGAAGGAATAGCCTAAGGGAAGTACAAAACTTACGATCTTGTCTTTACAGCCAAATTTTTGTAATTCCTCCATGGTCTTTGGAAAAGCAGCCTCGCTGCTGGATGTTGAAAAGGCCAGAAGGATGGGTTCTTTTATCCGCCTCATGAGGTCCAATACCCGCTTGCCAATTACAACAAAGCCGGCAATAACAAGTAAAGTCCACAACAGGAGGAGGCTAAAATAGAATTCACTGATGAATAGCGAATAAGTTTTAAGAATTCCCGGTCCTTGTTTGGCAATGATAGCAGTCATTGCACCAAAAACTGCCAACGGTGCTAAGTTCATCACGTAGCCGGTCACCTTTAAAATCACATGTGCGGCAGCATCAAAAAAAGTAATGATCACTTTGCCTTGCTCACCAATGGCGGCAGTAGCTACACCAAAGAACAATGAGAAGACTACGATTTGAAGAATCTCATTCTTCGCCATTGCTTCAATCACACTGGCCGGAAAAATATGGTATAAAAAGTTTTTCAAAGAAAATTCACCGGTAGCAAGGTCTAGACTTTCATTCACAGCAGGAAGCGGAAGATTCATGGCTTCTCCGGGTTTAAATAAATTCACCATGATCATACCCAGCAAAAGACTCATTAGAGAGGCGCTGATAAACCACAGCAGTGTTTTTCCTCCAATGCGGCCTACAGAATTAATATCACCCAGTTTTGCAACACCTACTACCAGTGTAGTAAAGACCAATGGAGCCACAATCATTTTAATGAGCCTCAGAAAAATATCAGCTAAAATGGAGAAGGGTTCTACTTTTTTATCGCGAGCAGCCAACACAATTGCTTGTTGTTTGGAGAGATCTTTCTTTTTGTTCTCTAACAGAACACGGGTGGTACTATCGGATACTGTGGTGAGTTGACTGTTAACTTCTTTAACACGTAGCTCAAGTGCCAACTGGGATTTATTCTCTTCTACCAGGTAATTTTTGTTCAACACAAAACCCAGTACTATACCCGCAATGAGGCAGATGATAATGTAAAGCGTGAGTTTGCTTTTCTTTTTGGGGGCGTTGGATACTTCCATGGTAGGTTAAAGCAAGTGTTGAAATTTCGAGTACTGTCTTGCAATATAATTGAAAAATGATGGAAATAGACTTCGACTTTGGATAAAGGGTTATGCCTGCAATTAAGTAAAAAGTAAAAACTCTCAGATTTTAGACAATCGAGCGCGGAGGAGAAAATCAACTATTACCAAGGCAGCCATTGCCTCCACGATTGGCACCGCCCTGGGTAGCACACAAGGATCATGGCGGCCTTTGCCGGACACTGTCACTTCACTTCCAGATTTATCTACGCTTTGCTGGTCTTGCATAATGGTGGCCACCGGCTTGAAGGCCACATTGAAATAAATATCTTCTCCATTGGAGATGCCGCCTTGCACTCCGCCTGAGTAATTGGTCTTTGTTCTGATTCGTCCTCCCTCATTATAAAACTCATCGTTATGTTGTGAGCCGCGAAGTTGAGTTCCTTCAAAACCACTTCCGTATTCAAATCCCTTTACGGCATTTATACTCAGCATCGCCTTACCAAGTTCTGCATGAAGTTTATCGAATACAGGTTCGCCTAACCCAACAGGAGTATTCTTAATCACACAGGTAACAAGCCCGCCTATCGTATCACGGTCTAGTCTTATTTGGTCAATCAAGGCAATCATTTTTTCGGCTGTTGCCGGATCAGGGCATCGAACGATGTTGTCCTCTGTTTTAGAGAGATCAAGTTGTGTGTAGTGAGGTGCCTTCAATTCACCCACCTGTGAAACAAACGCATTGATGGTAACGCCATCCTTAAGGAGTAATAATTTTGCAATGGCACCGGCAGCCACGCGAGCAGCCGTTTCGCGTGCAGAACTTCTTCCGCCACCGCGGTAATCCCGATTGCCATATTTCGCATCGTAGGTATAATCAGCGTGAGATGGCCTGAATGTTTCGGAAAGATGACCGTAGTCTTTGCTTCGCTGATCCTGATTTTCAATAACGATGGCGATCGGAGTGCCGGTGGACTTTCCTTCGAATACCCCGGAGAGAATTTTAAAGGTGTCGTCTTCTTTACGCTGTGTGGTGATCTTGGATTGGCCGGGCTTTCTTCGATTCAGTTCTGACTGTATGAAAGCTTCATCAATTTCAAGACCTGCAGGGCATCCGTCAATTACAACGCCAATGGCAGGCCCATGCGATTCGCCAAAGGTGCTTATTCTAAAAAGTGATCCGTATGAATTATTCACGAGCTTATTTCTTGAAGACCAGATAGGCCGAAGCGCCTAGCATCAGCAAGATAAAAATATTCACGGCAAGTTTTAATCCGTCATTCCAGGAATTGGAGTAAAGTGAATTATCGGCCGTATTGATTCGGTCATAGAAGGAGCCCGCATCACTGCTTTCAATAGCCTGATTCCGTTGACTTTCACCCGTTACCGTAACTATCTGATTGGATTTTAACGTGTCGTACTTTTTCAGTGTAGGGTTAAAAAATATCCATTGAAAATAATCTTCTAAATTATAAGTCCCCGGTTCTTTAGGAATCATAAAATAGCTAAACGATTTTGTTCCTGTCACTCTTCCCGTTTCCCGATTAATACTTTGCTTCACGTTGGGCTCATAAAATTCAAAGACATTATCTTTCTTCAGCTTTGGTTTTTCGATCGAAGAAATATTTCCTTCTCCGTAAATGTTAAATTCATATCCAACGCTTTGGCCTGTCTCCAGTTGGTTGGAGTTCAGCCGTTCCTCTAATTTATAGTTGCCAACCACTACAGCATCTTTCAAAGGATGAGGAGGCAGTTCCTTTACCATTATGGTTTTAGATTTTGAAAAGAACGTTTTGAAATCCTCCTGTCTATTTTGACCAAAGAAAGAAGGGTTTTTGGCAACCTTAAATTTTATCATCTCCAATCCAATACTCGGGAAAGTAATGGGTTGATTATTCAAGGGATAAAATGTGCCTTGATAGATTTTGTATTGGGTGTATCCTTTGCCGTTGATTTGAATAGGTTCTCCTTCAATATTTTCAATATTGAAATTTTCTTCCCAGCAAGTGGATGGGCGTAATTTTTTCAGAATATCGGCTAATTGTTTTCCTAATTCGTGAAACTGCATGGGTGCGCGATTGTTGTCAGCGACCAAGAACGAAAGGGTGGAGGTAAAGCCTTCTCCAATATAGACTTCATCTTTACTCGTAGTCAGTGCCAGCAAGGCGTCTTCTTTAACATCCACAAACTCAGTTTCACTCCTTCCAAAGAAATCATTCATTGGATCTCTGTCGAAAAGACTTTTATAGGGATCCTGCGACCGTGTTTGGACCGCTTGCCCAACCTTCACTTTTTTTCCCAGCACTGAAATGCTCTGATCATTGACTTTCATTTTAAAGGAAGGAATAGTGAAGGTGCCTTGTTGCGTGGGCATGTAGGTCATGATAATGCTTTGCGATGAACTTACCTGACCGTTGACAATGCTGGTTTGCGATGAGGAAGAAGTTCCGCGCTTACGAAAGCCATCAATCTCCGGGAAGTTGTCATAACTCTTGAGCCGATCATTATTAATTGAAACGGTGATAGTCCAGGCTTGATTTTCACCGATTTCTTCAGGGCCGAGCATTACCTGAATGGTTTGGGCATGAACAAACTGAACGCAGGACAACAAGGCTATCGAAAAGAGCGTTTTAGAAAGAGATTTTAACATGGGAAGCCGCATTGTGATGTTAACGTTATGGCAAAATTAAGCAGGTTGCCTGATTTTGCGGTTTTTTTATGGTTTTAGTTTTTAATAAAGATTATTCTTTTGAGTGTTAAACTCCTTTTGTATTTTCATGGTTGCAACCAATGCAACTCGTTGCGCCACGTACTTTATTATTTTTCAAATGAAAATGCTCAACTATTTCAAGACTGTACTTAAGAAAGTCAGTTTTGACGCGCGGCTCTTTGAAAAGGAGCTTAGAAAGGCAATCAGAACCCTGATTGCTGAGGAGTTACAGGAGCTCAGAAGTTGGTGCTATGCCAATTATGGGAGTCAGTATGGAGCGGTATTAAACCGCTGCTTTGTTGTCAACTAAGAGTCTTAACTTTTAACATTCAAAGAAAGCCCCTAATAAGGGCTTTTTGTTTTACAGGGTCTTAGGCTTTCTCAGTATTCAAAAACAAAACATTTCTTTTCAATCCTTCAAGCTTCGTTCTCTTAACCGCGGATTTCTTAAACAATTTTTCAAAAACATCCTCGGTAATCTCAGTCCAATCTTTTTGTGTCATCTTTTCAAGATCAGGATGAGGCATAAATTTCGATTCATGATGCGGCTTAGAGAACCGATTCCAGGGACAAACATCCTGACAGATGTCGCAACCAAAAATCCAGTTTTCAAATTTACCCTTTACTTCTTGTGGAATTTCTTCCTTTAGCTCAATGGTAAAATACGAAATGCATTTGCTGCCATCCACGACATAGGGTTCGGGTATAGCATCCGTAGGACAAGCATCTATACAAGCAGTACACGTGCCGCAGTAATCTTTGAGAGGCCCATCGTATTCCAATTCAAGATCAATGATGAGTTCAGCCAAAAAAAAGAAACTTCCCATCTCCCGATTGAGCAACAAACTATTCTTACCGATCCAACCAAGTCCGCTGCGTTGTGCCAATGCACGCTCCATCACGGGAGCGGAGTCAACAAAAGCACGGCCGGTGATTTCTCCAATGTTCTCATTTAAAATTGCAAGAAACTCTTTGAGCTTCTCTTTAATGACGCTATGATAATCTTCGCCATAGGCGTACTTAGCTATCTTGAAGTCGCTTATTGGTGCAAGGTCTTTTTTTGGAAAGTAGTTATAGACCAAACTTACCACAGATTTTGCATTGGGCACCAGCAAAGTGGGGTTTAGTCGCTTGTCAAAATGATTCTCTAGATAGCTCATCTGACCTTGATAGCCACGCTTGAGCCATTCTTCAAGTTTCGGTGCTTCTTCTTCTAAAAATTCAGCTTTGGATATGCCACAGAAGCTGAAGCCGAGCTGAGTAGCGAGTGATTTGATGAGTTTAGTATTATTTTCAACACCCCCCTTGCCCCCCTTCAAGGGGGGAGTAGGGTTTCTGTTTAGTTTGGATTCCCCTTTTAAGGGTGGAATAGTAATGGACTCCCCCTTCAATGGTGGAGTGGGGAGATTGTCTCCATTAATTATGTTAGTTGAATACTCAATTGTGGATTGATATGCATTGGGCTTGGATTCCCCCCTAAAAGGGGGGTGCAGGGGGGTGTCACTATGCGCACTATTTTTTTTAATCCATTCTTCAATCTCTTCCAACACCCACCCCATTTTATTCTTCACATCCAGATCATCGAAACGAAGAAACCTCATCCCCAAGGATTCTAATTTTTTTTGCCGAGCGTCATGCTCAATGATGCGCTCATCATCATGACTGGTTCCATCTATTTCAATGACAAGCATAAGGTCGTAGCAAAAAAAATCTACAATGTAGTTGTCAATTGGTTTTTGTCTGTGAAAATCAAAACCCAATATTTTTCCAGTTTTTAATTCACCCCAAAGGAGAATTTCGGAGAGTGTGCTATTATTTCTAAGCTGTCGGGCCAGTTCAGTTAACTTAGGGTTATAGTGAATTTTCTTTTTCATGACACCCCTGTCTGTCCGGATTACGGTAATAAAATTCGATCTAATCAAACAAGCCCGGCCTTCTAGTAGCCGGCAAGGCGATCTTTAAATGCTTATAAGCTAGCTCTGTCGTTTCTCTTCCCCTCGAAGTGCGCTTGATATATCCTTCCTGAATAAGGAACGGCTCATAGACTTCTTCGATGGTCTCTGCTTCTTCACCCACAGCTGTGGCGATGGTGGTGAGCCCGACAGGGCCTCCTTTAAATTTTTCGATGATGGTGGTGAGGATACGATTGTCCATATCGTCCAAGCCGTTCTCATCAACATCCAAAGCTTTCAACGCCATTTGAGCAATGCCTTTCGTAATGATGCCATCGCCTTTTATTTGAGCAAAATCTCGTGTGCGCCTTAAAAGATTATTGGCAATACGAGGCGTTCCTCTACTGCGCCTTGCGATTTCAAATGCGGCATCTTTTTCAATAGGAGCTTGTAAGATGCTCGCAGATCGATTGATGATCCTGGTTAATAACTCAGCTTCATAATATTCAAGTCGTGCGTTGATGCCAAATCTGGCACGCAAAGGTGAAGTAAGTAATCCCGCTCGGGTGGTTGCCCCAATTAACGTGAATGGATTCAAATTAATTTGTACAGAACGAGCATTCGGTCCAGAATCCAACATAATATCAATGCGAAAATCCTCCATGGCCGAATACAGATACTCCTCCACAATTGGATTGAGTCGATGAATTTCATCAATGAATAACACGTCATGACTTTCAAGATTTGTAAGCAGGCCTGCAAGATCTCCCGGCTTATCCAATACCGGACCTGAGGTCACTTTAATATTTGATCCCAATTCATTGGCGATGATAAAGGAAAGTGTTGTCTTTCCAAGACCAGGAGGGCCATGGAGAAGTACATGGTCAAGAGATTCGCCACGTTGTTTGGCCGCCTGAACGAATATTTTAATGTTATCAACTATCTTTTGCTGACCTGTAAAGTCAGCAAACGCCAGCGGGCGCAATGCCTTTTCTATTTCTTTTTCTACTGCACTGAGACTTTCATCATCAGCCTTTAAATAATCTTCTCGCATAAACCGAAATTGATGGGAAAGTTAAGCAAATAATCAAGGAAATCAGTTCGATCATTTCAATGAGTGACCTAACTTGCGCCTGCTTAAATTGAAAGAATGACCAATCGTTCGAAGAATATTATCTATTCCCTCCTGCTGCTCTTAGCCGTTTTTGCTGTTTGGCTGTACCGCAAGAATCAAGCTCCAGAACCACTTCGAATTGAGGGGAAAACGATGGGAACCACTTATCACATCACCTATTTTGATGAATCGCACAGGAACTTTAAAAATCAGGTTGATTCGCTTTTGCTTGTTGTGAATCAATCCATCAATAACTATGACGCTACATCTGAGATTTCACGATTCAACCGTAGCACCACTTCCTTTAAATTTGAGTTGCCTTATTTTTATCCACCTTTAAAGAAGTCACTTGAAGTTTTTGCGGCCTCAGGGGGAGCATTTGATCCAACGGTAATGCCGTTGGTTAATGCCTGGGGATTTGGCGCAGGCAAAGTATTGAGTATGGACAGTGCGAGAGTGGATTCCTTAAAAGCTTTTGTTGGGTTCGATAAGATTATTTTGATGAAGGATAGTTTGGTAAAACTGAATCCACGGACTCAATTAGATTTTGGCGGAATTGGTCAGGGTTACGGAGCAGATGTAATCACCGATTTTTTAAGGGCAAAGGGTATCTCAAATGCGTTGGTGGAGTTAGGGGGCGAAGGGGTGGCATTAGGAGTTAACCTTCAAAGTGGTAACCCATGGGAGATAGGAATACTAGATCCCAATTCAGATTATGCCAATCAATTCTTTAAGGCAACTATAAAACTCAAAGACATGTCTTTTACAACTTCTGGTAATTATTTCAATTACCGTGAGATAGAGGGTAAAAAATATTCACATACGATTGATCCCAAAACAGGATTTCCGGTTCAACGTCAACTTCTCAGCGCATCTGTTTTTGCAGCGGATGCAATTACCGCAGATGCATGGGCCACGGCCTTGATGGTGATGGGGCATGAGAATGCAATAGAGTTATTGAAAAGGCATTCTGAGTTAGAGGCGTTTCTAATTTACATGGGTAACGATGGCAAGCAAATGACGTATGCGACTGATAGCATTGCAGCTTGGCTTACCATTAACCCTTAGTTTTTTGTTTGCATGAATTCAGCTAAACTCGCTCTATGTTTACAGATGTTTTAATTCTATTTCTGGTTGCGTTAGGTGCTGGCTTGGTTGCGCTCTATGTTCCTCGCATAAATAGTAATAATTACAAATTGGCATTAGTTTTTGCCGGTGCCTATCTCTTCTCTATCACCATCATCCATATTTTGCCAGAACTTTTCCATCAGGATGATAATCCCGGTTACATCGGCATGTTTGTTCTGGCTGGTTTTTTTCTCCAACAGGGGCTGGAATTTGTATCTTCTGGAGTAGAGCATGGTCATATCCATGTGCACGCTCCCGAACATCGTCATCAGGAATCTTCGGCCACCTGGGTTTTGTTGGCGCTTGGAATTCATTCTTTATTGGAAGGTGGTCTGTTGGCTCATCCGCGTACCGTTGAACATCATCATGATTCAAACACCTTGCTTTGGGGTATACTATTACATAAAGCCCCTGAAGCATTTGCATTGATGTCCGTCTTATTGTGTGAAGTTAAAAGTAAATCAAGGGCAATTTTTTACTTGATTCTGTTTGCTGCAGCCTCACCGTTGGGACTTTACCTGAGTGATACCCTATTAGTTAATGAAGTGATGTCTTCGCGTTCTTTTACTTTTCTGTTTGCGTTGGTCAGCGGTAATTTCCTTCATATCTCAACGACTATAGTTTTTGAAAGCAGCCTTGATCATAAATTCAATGCACGGAAGATGGGCGTTGCCGTTGGGGCGGCAGTAATTGCAGTAGGAGCCGAACTTATATTGTAGCTTTTAATAAGCAAGCGCAATACGGTATAGAAAATTTTTTTCATCGAGTAACACATTCCTTTCTTGTAAAAGCTCGAAACTGAACTGAGAATCTTTGGCTAGTTTAAAAATTTCACCGAGTGCACACTCAGGTGTAAGCACCATGATGACTTGCGTATCATCATCCATATAATTCCTAAGGGTTAAAAATAGTTTTTTAAAATATTCAAACTCTTCTCCGCAATGCCAGGCTAACTCTTCTTCTGTTTTTACGCTTCGGGCATAATAAGGTGGATTGATAATGATCCAGTCAAAAGGTCTTTGCTCAATGCGATCAAATAAGTCTGAATGGATGATGGTGACCTTAGCCCGATGTTGGATAACATTAGATTTTACGTTTTCAATGGCTTGATGACTCAAATCTGAAGCAGTTACAACGGCACCGTTACTTGCACTGATGATGGATAATAAGCCCGTGCCACAACCAAGTTCCAGTAAGGATTTATTTCGAATGTTTTGTGTTAGAAGGAAATCGATAAGAAACTTAGTGCTGTAAAATAGCCCTGGATGAAACACACCTGAAAATACTTTTACTGGTACACCGAGATACGAGTATTGTCTTTCCTTGCGTAGATACCAGCGTGTAAGTGGTACCAAAAAAAAGGAAATGAATTGCTTAATGATTTTCCTCATCACTCCATTACAAAACCTTCGATTTCAGGTTGACGATATTTCCAGAGACGTAGTAACACTTTCAATTCATAGGGCAATGCAAAAAAATTAGTTTTATATCGAAAGTTAGATAGACCGTGAAGTATTTTCCGTTTGAGTGGAGTCAGTCTAAAATCTGAGACGGTTGGATATTGAGCATTTAATACAGTTTCAAAACCAAGAATTTTATCAACCATTTCTGAAGTCAGCCATGGAGTCAACGGATTTTTCCGCAAATCAAAATTTAGCCAGGCGGGTGCGAGCCAGTCTTCCAGCTTTTCAGGGAAATGAAAGCCTGATTTTTTTACAGCTTCATACATTTCAGATCCTTCCGTTGCTACGGGGCTGTAGACGTAGATGATGATTTCTGTGTTTGGATTTATGGATTTGATTTCCTTGATATAGGCAATGTCCTGATCAATTTGTTGCATGACTTTCTGAGGAGTCTCACCGGGAAATCCCAGTACAAATGAATATTCCGGGATGATGTCAAACTTCTTCATCCGAGCCGCAAAGGTTTTCATTTGGGCGGTGGTTTGGGTTCCACCCTTGTCCATTTTTTTGAGCAACTCATCGTTACTCGTCTCTGCACCAAAGAAAATCATTTTGCATCCCGCTTCACGCAAGATGGCCAATGATTCATCGGAATATTTGTCGATGGTATCAATACGGCCTTCTCCCCACCAGATAATGTTTTCGTCTTTAATCAATTTTGAAAACTCTACAGTGCGCTTTTCATTTACAAAAAAATTATTATCATGAAACTCAACAGCATCTGCCCCATGTGTATCGATCAGATATTTAATATCCTTATAAACTAATTGCGCAGATTTTCCTTTCCACCGTGCATTGTAGATAGGCACCACAGCACAGAAGGAACAAGTGAATGGGCACCCCATGCTGGAATGATAAGAGGCAGTACGATTGCCTAAGAATGTTTTGCCAAGATAACGCGATAGTGGATAAAGTTGATTTAGGAATTCATAAGGTAATTGCGGTAGTTTATCCTGATCACCCAATTGCGCCTGTGATGTTTTAATGATTTGATCGCCCTCTTTAAAGATCAGATTTTGAATGCCATGAAAGGAAGTTTTTGATTCTAGTGCAGCGAGCAATTGAGGGAAAGTGAAGTCACCGGGCCCATTAACAATGAAATCGACAAATCCTGAATTGATTACAGATTTAAATTGATTGGAAGCAAAGTAGCCACCCCAAATAGTAATCACATGAGGATACAGTTCCTTTACCTTTTTTGAAAATGGAATAGCCTGTTTTAATTGCGGTCCCGGCATGACGGTGCTGCCAAATAAATTAAACCCGGCTTTTAAATAGGAGTCAATTTTCGACCAGGGATCTCTTTCCAGATTTCCATCCACCAATACATACTCATACTTTCCGTGAATAGACGCACCTACCTGCAAAATCGAATTGGGGATTCGATGTTTGGCCCTGGCACTGCGAGGATTGAAGAGAATGACTTTCATGAATTGGAAAGATACAAAATCAGGCATTCAGATAAATGCATAGTTTGCTTAACTTGAAAGCATCGACACTTTTCTTTTAGTGAAAATACCTTCCTACTTTTAATAATTGAAAGCCTTACTTAAAAAATGGATCACGGGTTCTTCTATTCCTCAGGAGTACCTTTGTCTGGGCGCGAGGGATTGCCACCGGCCTCTTTCGGTTTTCATAAGATCAAGTCCATTCACTTCAAGAATTGAAGTCACGCATAAGCATTACTTTTTAGGGTATAAGCCTCTGATCATCGGAATCTCTGTTCGAACGGGTGATAGTTTATTGAACGATGAGATCCAAATGGATTTTTGTTTCGAAAATGAGGAAGTGGTTGCCACGCTGCAATTGAAAAGGTTTCAAAGTAAATTTTTAGGCGACACTAATATTTTATTCTACCAAGGAATTGATGGCCGCCATCATTTCATTTCACCGATCTATCAAAAAGTAAATACTTTTTTTGAAAGCCTGAAACGTAAATCACCGGACAATGTGGATTTGCCGGGTAACCTATATGATCAAGTTCGAATTGCATATTGTATTCCACGGCTCATTTCGCTCATTACCGTTTTTGATGGTAGTCGAATGAATTTGTTCCCAACGGATTTGCATGGTGCCCTAGACAATGATTTTTATCTTGGCTCATTGCGGATTGGGGGAAAGGCATGTGGGCAAGTCGATCGACTAAGACGGATTGTGATCTCAGAAATTGATAAAGGGCAGTTCAGGCAGGCATATGGCTTAGGTAAAAGGCATATGCAACCCCTGGCGGACAGATACTCCTTTCATCTGGAAGAGGCCGTCTCTGCTAATTTTGGATTTCCGCTTCCTGCTGAAGTGGGAGTATATCGCGAGTTGGAATATTTTGACCATTTTGATGTTAGTATTCATCGTATTTTCATTTATAAAATTGTGAATACCACTGCAATGAGAAATGTAGATCCATTGACTCATGTCCATCGCTATTATGCGCAGTGGCGCGAAAACAGAAAGTTAGAAACGCACTACCTGTTTCGTTAAAGCCGGATTGTGCAATGGAAAATTCTAATGCATATTTTGGATTAAAGCCATCATCAGGCGTATCCAGGCTTTTCCCTTCCAAGGGGTAATTGTAATACATTTTATAAAATAACTGACGGCAGAAGAATAATCTTTAGCAGCCATAACCTGCACGCCAAAGGAATAGCTTGAAGCGGCCATGGCTTGCCTGTACTCGGATTTTGAAATTAGCTTGTCCGTAAATAGTTTATGAATAGTTTGATGATGCTCCTTTAACAATCTCAATGAAAGTAAATGACTACTTGTACTGTTTTGGCTGTGCTTTCGCACCTGCACCAGGGGTTGATAAATGACGCACGCATCAAAATAACAACTTAACCGAAATACTAAATCATGGTCACCGGAATGCATAAGTTCATCCATCGGTCCTATTTTTTCAAGGCAGGAAGCCTTCACTACTAATGTAGTGTGACAAATGATTAATTCATTCCGGAGCATGGAAGGAAACACGGAGCCGGTAAATAACCCTGACTTACCATAAATGCTAGTTCGAATGACACCTTCCTGATTGAAAATGATGATATCCGTAAATGAAAAACCGACAGCTTTATCTTTTTCTAATTCAGGTATTTGAAGTTCTAGTTTATCTTTATCCCACAGATCATCGGAATCAATATAAGCGATGAATTTACCGGAACACTGCTGGTGCGCATAATTTCTTAGCCTGCTCAAATGCCCACCGGTTCGTTCATGTTTAAAATAGTTAATACGGGGCTCATTAAAGGATTGAACAATTTCTTCAGTGTTGTCATCAGAGCCATCATCAACGATAATGTATTCAAAGTCCTGAA
Organism: Bacteroidia bacterium; assembly: GCA_031401775.1. Lineage (GTDB taxonomy): Bacteria > Bacteroidota > Bacteroidia > Cytophagales > Cyclobacteriaceae > ELB16-189. Next base: position 24,715 of record JANNRV010000153.1, read on the forward strand.
AAGTTTGAGCTATCACACTTTGAATGGTTTCCCCAATCAAATGTGCACGGTTATAAGTGCAGGTAACGATACTAACGAGCGGCATAGATACCTGTTGATTTATATTGATAAAGTAAGATGAGCGTTAGCTGACCCGCTAATCCAGCCAGCAGGGCTCCTTCTAAATGAAACAGCGGTGTCAATAAAATACTTAGCAGAATAGTGATGGTGCTAGCAACTAAAGAGAAAATAGAAACTTTTGTTTGCTGAAATAATTTTCCAAGTTCATAGTTCTTTAACAAATAAAAATAAAATGCCAGTATGTAGAAAAAACCAAGCGCGTGGAGAAGGAGAGAGAGTTCAAGGTGATAGAAGAATTTAACAACAATAAAGATTCCTAGTATACATATTCCGGAGAGGGGAACTCCAAGTAGAATGAATCTTCTTTCAAGTTTAGCGATTGAATTTTGAGATAGCCGAAAAATATTCTTCGCAAAAGGACTTAGCAGTAGACTTGCCAAAAATTGTGAAAAAATCAACAAATTGATGAATACCTGATACTTGGCAGTTTCATCTTCAGGTAGATAATAGGCTACCCAGTATAGATCGGCACGTTGCTGTAGCATACCACTGAAAGTCAGTAGCAAGAATGGAAAAGCAACTGTATAATATTCTTTTTGAGGCCATTGAAAAATCAGAAATGATCGAAAGAAAATGGAACTTATCATTGCTTTAAATAGCATGCTGATGGCGAATAACAAAATGACGCTATGAACGTCAATAGGTGTTGGTAATAGAAAAATGGGAATAAGAATGATCGCTAATCCAAGCGACTCGATGGCAAACGAAAAAATAAACTTTCTTTCAAATTGAATTAGAGATTCAAAGGAATGATATACATATCTGGCGATGGCCCAGATCACAAGTATGATTTTAGACTCTATTGAAAAAGGAAGAAAAAGTAAAACCATCACAAATAAAATCAGTAGGGGGCTACGCGACCAGAAAGCTTTGACCCAACTCGTTTTTATGTTTTTTGGGTGAAAGCTGAATTCGCGAATCAAAAATGGAGTAGCTCCCCATGCGATGATGGAGAAACTAAAATCAAGGAATAGAATATAGGCTACCGCTTCGCCCCATAAGGTGGCGGAATGCCAGCGAATAATGATAAACGAGGTAACAACCGAACTGAGCGAGACAATCACTTTCGACATTCCCCCCAAGGCAATCAGTTTTAAACGATTGAGCACAGTAAAGGATTTAGCCATACTATGCACGAAAGAGACGTTTCCGTTGAAACAGTCCATAGGATACAACAAGAAACAATATAGTCATCAACCAAAGTCTGGGATAGGCAAAAAATAAACCCAAAGTATGGCCCAGTGTAAATGCTAACCCGTAAGGGATTAATCCAATCAATCCATAAATAGCCAGCATAAAATACGTTGTTCTCTTTGTAAGTAGTGATCTGCTTATGAGCAAGGCAATGGGAGGAACGAGCAAAATGAAATGATAGGTGGCGGAAGCGGGAAGCAGGACTAAGGCCGCCAACATGGGCATAGAAAGATAGACGAGCCATCTCTCCGCCAATGGAGCAAGCCAATACTTATAAAGATTCAAAAAAAGCAGAGATGATATGATTAACGTAATTACTATTTTAAGAATGATTCGCCCTTGAGGCCAATTTAAAGCAGGGTGTAAATTAAATTCTTTATTGTATACGAATAAGTTTCGGAAGAGATTGTCCCATGACTGGAAATGGAAACTATAAAGGCCTTGTCCAGTAAGATTTCCATCCAGATGAGGGATAAAAGCAGAGTGTAGGAAATCGGTAAGCACCTGACCTCCAAAGTAGAAATATTGAGCGATCCATAACCCCACCAAGGTGAAAATTGAAGAGAGTACAACTTGAAAATTTGAATTGCTTAAAATTGGGTTAAATCTCGAATCATTCTTTTTTTGTTGTGAGATGCCAACTAAAAATAAACTTCCTATAATTACAATTGGAAAATATTTCAAGGCAGTAAGGAAGCCTAAAACAATTCCGGCTGTAATAAAAAATTTACAGTTTATAAGATGAAAAGCAAGGAGCATAAAAACCATCATGACTAAATAGATCTGTCCAAAGGCGATATTGTTTATGATTCCCAACCCGCAACCCACAAGGACGATGGTGCATTGAACCCATGCCAGGCTCGTGATTTTTTTCAGGGCCACCGTACCAAGTGCAACAAAAAATATATTTAAGATTGTAAACAAGCGTTGGGCGGTAAGTGGCTCGAAGGGGGTGAGCGGCAACATCATCCACGCTGTCAACGGAGGAAAGGGAGAAAATTTTCCGGGAGTATCAATGCCATAACTATTAATTCTATTTTGAAACCACTCATTATCATAGAGGTTCTCCAACGACACGCCATCGGCTACAAGGGAGGCAGAAACATAATAGTTGGCGAAATCGCTATGCACAGACCGCCATGCCGGAATAATCCCTTTTATAATTAAGAGCCCGATAAAGAAACTCAAGAAAAGGTACTCCGCTATTTTTTTCAATTCAGATGGCAAGACGATCTTCAGGTTTTATGAAGTTTTGATACTCCCATAATGAAGGAAAGTTAATACTTCTTAGTGGAGTGGACTGAGAAAGTAATTTAATTGCTTCTTGTTTAACGAGAGAGGGCGATAAATTGGCAAGACAATCTATTCTCCCCTTACAAAAAAGAGCAGGTTTGGAGGTGGGATGAGTAAAGCAGGGAGAACAACTCAATAGAAGAGAAAGCGAAATTAAATTTTTTGTTGGTCTATACCCAAAATGAGCTGCTTGAGTAGGGCCCCAAAGAGCCAGCATCGGAATATTTAAATGAATGCCAAGGTGAACGGGTCCCGAATCACCGGTAATAAAGAGTGCGCAATTTGAAAACTCATGAATTAGTTGTGAGAGATTCCATTTTCCGGCCTGGTTATGAATGGGTAAGCCGGCTAACTGATCGGCTAATTTTTGAACGTATTCAAATTCGTGAGCTGATCCGGTTAAATGGAATTGAAGATTTTGGTCGGCTTGATGAAGTTGTCTAATCACCTCTGCATAGGATTCAATCGGATATCGTCTGGCCAATAGAAAGTCACTGGCATTGATGTTAATCAATACTTTTTTTTGGTGCACCTTAATCACGTGGGTATCAATCGTCTTGTTAGAGGTCTTTGTCATCTTCTCAATCCCAAGCAGAAACAGTTGTTCGAGCGATATTTTATCAGCAGGATGAATGACAAGATTTTTGTGATTAACAAAACGTCCCGCCTCGAAAGAAAGGGAATTGCACTTTCCCCGCATTGCCAGCAACAGGCGAAACAAACTTACTGCATGTGAGCAACGTTCAAAATCTATTATATGGGAGGGATTCTTCTTCCTTACTTCGCGAAATAAGTACAAGCAATCTCTAAAAAAACGGAGCGGGCTATTCGATCGAATGATAAAAAGATGGGGGAATCCGAATAGTTGACAGATCTCTTGCTGACGTGAGAAAGTAATCAGTGTCATTTTGCTTTTATCAACCTGATGCTGTTCGCAGAGAGATGCAAATCGTATAATACTTCCCATCCCCATTAGTTTGATCACGAAAGTATGATCTGAGTGAGAATCAAAACTTCCGGATCGGAAATAGATTAGTTCAGTTAACGTATGTGGTAGCCAAAAGAAGCGATCTAATACGAGAAGACTTCTTGCCGATATTCTCATGCCTTAGTATATTGAAACGTAACAATTATGTGATCAGCCCAGCGATTGAAGGGAAAGCTTGTTCTTACAAAAGAATCCATCGTTTGAAGAGAATGATATAGCCGTGGATGCTTAATAGGGAAATCTCCACGTGAAGGAGGTGGCAACAAAGCACAGAGTCCTTCGGACTTTATGAACTTAAATTTCGATCCGAATGCTTCTTTGATCTGTGCCAAAGAGTGATAGAAGGTTTTAAAATATTCTCCTTCCAAATGGGCCATCACTCCGGCTTTATGGAAACGCCTGAAAGCCTGCTTGCCATGACCTTTAAAAATCCACAGCAACTCCCATGGACAAACCGGTGGCATAATCACCCACGTAACAAAACTATCAGGATTCAATAGGGCAGGGAGGTTCATTGTTACTTTGGAAAGATCATCAATGCAGTTCAGGCCACCAAAATTGGAGAATAGGTAATCAAATTTTTGTCCATTCAGTTGGTACAATTGATCATACGAAAGTTGTCGACAGGTAAGGCGATCTTTCAATTGATGATCATGTATTTTCTTTTCAATTTGTGCAACCATTCCATCCGACAAATCAGTGGCGCACACCCGATGACCTTGATGAACAAAGTGCAGCGCATCAATTCCGGTTCCGGAGTTTAGCTCTAAAATTTCACTTCCCTTTTTCATGAAGAAAGCCACATGGCGATAAACTTGTTGACGCATGTCTTGAAGCACCCGGTTTACTTGATCATCTGAATCGTAAGCGAGTGACTGCTTACTAAAGGCGCGATTTACAGAATTATCTGAACTTACCATCGATTCAATTGCTGCCATTGGCCTTACTCAATTGATGAAGTTGAAATGCATTAATCAGGGCAAGCGGAAAATGAAATACCATAGAAGCAATTCTCTTAAGATCCATTGCCATCGGAATGCTGGGTTGCTTAATCCAATCCTTAAGCTGATTGAAGCCTCGTTGAATTCGGTAGCGATTGTGTATGTATCGATGAAGGATTTTATAATAGGCTGAACTGTAGGTTCCCGCAAACATCATGGCAAGATCATCCGAGTCACTCCAGTTTTGCTTTTCATGCAATCCGGCTTTCACGTTTTCGTAAAATTTAGTTCCAGGCAAAGGATACGAAACAGAGATTCCAATTTCATCGGGCATGAGATCAAGAACCATTTGCAGCGTAGCATTGATATCTTCTTTGTTTTCTCCCGGATATCCAAATTGAAGAAAGAACGCTGCTTTAATTCCTTTTTGTTTTAGAAGTAAACGAGCTTCACGAATCTGCTTAACCGTAGTGCCTTTATCCATGGCATCCAAAATTTTTTGAGATCCGCTTTCTGCCCCCACCCATACCGTTTCTGCACCTGACTCGGCCAGGGCTGTGATCGCATCTTCTTCCAGCAAGAGATCAACACGAGATTGGATTTTGTATCGAAAGGTGAGCCCTCTTTTTTTTACTTCATCTCTAAAATTTTTTACCCATCCCGGCTTGAGTCCGAATATATCATCGCTCATCCAGAAGTGATCCGGTTTATAATTTTTCAATAGCAGCTCAATTTCATTTATAACTTGAAACGCGGTCCGTGAGTTGTATCGGTTTCCATAGATAGGCTTTGCACACCAATTACATTTAAAAGGGCAGCCACGGGTAGTCGCGAGATTTAATGAAAAATAGCCGTGATGTTTTATCCAAAGATGTCGATAGGCTTCCATATCAATCAGGTCCCAGGCCGGCAGCGGTAGAGAGTCTAAATCTCGAATGACTGACCGTGAAGGCGTGACTTTGGTTACACCATTAGTAGTAAGAGCAATTCCTTGAACGGTGAGAGGATCTTCTTTTCGTTCCAAAGTTTGCAACAGTTCTTTCAATGTTTCCTCACCTTCACCCCGAATGACATAATCTACACCGTGTGAAAAATATTTTTCGTAATGATCTGACGCATCTGAGCTTGAGATAATGACCGTACAACCATTTCTTTTACCCTCTTCTGCCATTGTGAAAGAAGCCTCGCGCATCACAGTCAGACACATTTTAGTGAGGTAGTTAAAACCGTCATCATAGATTACAAGATAGCGCGGGCTTTCTTGGTTAAGAAGTTTACTGATTTCGTGTGGATTATCCTTAAGACTGCTGTCGAATAAACTGATGTCGAAACCCTGATTGCGAATGACGGATGCCGCCAGCAAAGTTCCTAACGGTGGATACGGTTGCTTGAACCTCCATTGCTTGGAATCCAATTTATAAAAGTAGGAGTTGGCGATGAGTACATCACTCATAGATTCAGGGCTTTAGGATTCCGTTTTGAGAATGCACGAATCTTATCTTCATACAACCCCATTACTTTGAGTTGATAATTATTGGGATGGTTTTTGGAAACATATTCTTTGGTCTTGAAGGCTACCGCAAAGTCTGCCTTATTGTATCGTTCTTCGTACTTTTTTTTCCAGCGCATCAAGGTGGCATGCATAAAAAACTTCTCCCAATATTTTCCAAAAAATAGATTGATAAGGCCTTCCAAAATTCCCTTCACCTTACTTTGAATAAGGGGGTAGGTATCTTTAAGGGTGCGAGGCAAATAATTTGGAAAGAATGAGGTAAGCCACGCATTGGCATTCATAAGTGCGGGATAGTGACCCTCATCTACTATCGGAATAAGTGTTGCTAATTCAGTAGCCGTAAAGAGATTTTGTTCCTCAATTTCAAGGTGACCGGAGTCTACAAAATAATTCACACAGAAATATTTATGTGAATTGAAAAGAAAGATCCTTTTATACATCACTAAAAGCGTACGGGCGATCCAAAGTCTTTTCTTTTCCGTGACGATAAAATAATCAAAATCGCTCTTCTCATCCATATACCCTTTAGAAAGTGATCCGGAAATCATAACGGCTCTCACAAAAGGGAAACTGGAAATTAATTTTGCTTTCTCGCGTGCATATTCTAAGCTTTTGTGAGCAAGTTGATTCCCTTTCATTCTTCTTCCTTCCAACCCGGTATTATTCTGTGGACTGTAAAAATTACCCAAGCGGAACAATACGGAATCCTTGACTAGAGAATCCAGCTCGGCCTGTACATCGGATTGACTCACATGATTGGTTTGCAGGTATTGGAATATTTCAGACGTAGTAAGTGGATAGTGAAATATATCAAAGTAGAGTAAGGTCTTAACGATACTCGTGGTCAGCATTCCATGTGGGGTACTACTGGTCATGAAGTGATTTCTTTAATGACGGAATACGCAAATCACAATAACCGAAAACCAAAATGGAATTGAAGAGGGCAAAGAAAGCAATTCCTTTTTGAGATTCAAGGGCACTTTCTGTTAGACATAGAAGTGTAAAAATCAGCATGAAGCCTAAGTAAAAATAATTGCCTTGTCGCCAAGCATAGCAGGCTGGAAGAAATAGACAACCTAATAGAACGATAAGACCACTACTTCCTAATCCTATCAACGTATGAAGAAATTGATTGTGAGGATTTAATGATCCTAAGACATTTGAAATATGATTTAGCCTTCCTGACTCCTCCATAACGGTATTCACATCACCAGTCCCTGCCCCCCAGATTGGGTTTACCAATTGAAACGCTTTTATGCTTTGCCACCATAAGGAAGCGCGGATACTGACGGACTGTGTGTGCAAGCTCTTGAGTTCAAATGTTTCGGATGTATTCATTACTTCTCCGCTTCGGTATCTGCTTATTGGATTTACGTAAATCAGACCACACAATACGCCAGCAGCCAAAAGCGCAAAAATTCCTTTCTTCCAGGTATTGGCACTGGAAGCATAATTGTACCCTGCAAAAGCATTTAATCCAAGAAGAGCAATAATCATGATGCGGGACGAAAGTAAAATCACAAAAATGCTTAAGTAAATCCAAAGTAGTGCTAAACCTATTTTCCTGAAGAGAGAATAATTTCTAAAAAATTCATGATTTAAGGAGGACAGAAGAAGAAGGCAAAAAATAAGATAAAATGAAAAATAGCTTGGGTTGATACTAATTCCAGATGCCAAATGGCCATACGTGAAAAATTTCCAAAGATTAGAAAACGATTGGGAATAAAACTCTGAAGAGGTTAATGAATGGAAATAAAGTGATTCCGTTGATCCGGAGGAATTGCGGAAAGCATAATAAAGGCATGCAAATGTTCCTATTATACATGAAGCAATAAACCAATTGAACAAGCGATGAATTTCTTCTTTTCGTAACGGTGAAGAGGTGATCAGCACAATGGGTAACGCAAACAGGAAAGCCTTTTTCTCCACATCGAACCATGCATTTTTTTGATCAGCAGAATAAAGAATGCCAATCAAGTGAAGCATAAAAAGTAAAATAAACAGCAGCCCAACCGGGCTAGTTAACAGCAATGCGATATTATTTTTCCAATTCCCCTCCAGCAGACTGATAACAATAAAAAGTAGAATGAAAAAATGGCAAAAGGTAATTGAGTAGGGCAAAAGTATAACGGACATGATTAGTACGGTAATCCTAGCTCTCTGTATAATCTCCTGCGGCCTCATTCAGAAAGTTTTAAAAGAGTATTTCTATTGATTGCTTTTCGCTCCGGATCATAAAACCAACCCCATTTGTTAAAATAAGTTGCAGCGCTTGTTGCGTGATGAAACAGTGTTTTTAAATTTTTGTAAGACGCTCGTTCGTGATAGTGATAGATTGTGGCATGCGGATAGAATACAGTTCGAAAGTGGCGATGTATTCTCCTGGTTAAATCGATATCTTCTGTATAAAGAAAGATGCGCTCATCAAAGAGTCCGACTTTTCTTAATGCCTCCATTCGCAGAAACATAAAGCACCCCGAAAGGAAAGGCACGTCCATAATACTATTGTAGCCTGTAAACTGAAGTTCGTACTGATGATTTCGTGCATGAATAATTTTTAGTCGCGATCCAAGGCGTCTTGAGATCAGCGTAAGCGGTGAAGGCAATAGTCTGCAGAGATATTGTGGTCTTCCATCCGGGTAAAGTACTTTAGGCATTGCCAATCCGATACCCGGATACGTATCCATAAACAGGAACATATCACGAATTACAGTTTCTTCAAAGAAGACATCGGGATTAAGTACCAGGTGATAAGGATAATCTTTTTCCATCGCCTTGCGTATAGCGATGTTGTGAGCAGCTCCAAACCCGATATTCTTGCCAACAAAGAAATACCAGATTCGATCGCCTTCACAAATGGGGCGCAAGGAATCATTGGGAGAATTATCGACTATAAATAATTTTCCGTTTGATGTTCCGGTTAAAAAACTACTAATGGCCTTCGATAGAAAAATAGGATTGTTCTTAAAGACAACGATGGAGGCGGTGATGTTACCTTGCATAATGAACGCTAATTAGGTTTTTGACTAACATCATGCGATGTGCTAGTTTATTCATACCGGAGAATTTGCTTTTGGTTGCTGTATAGGATGCATTGTTATTATGCTTTCTATGGAGCACCAATTTATCAGGAATGAATATTTTTTTGAAGTACAATTCACTGATAAGCCCTATCCAGCCATCATGTACCAAGAGGTCCTTGGGAAACGGTAAAACTTTCAGCAAGATTTTCCGATGAAAGGCCATACAACATCCCATGTAGGAGTTTTGTATCAAATTTCGAAACAAACCTTCTTTGGAGCCGTTCAATTTAAAGAAAGACTCTTCAGAGGGCTTTAGATTTTCATCTACAATTTCACAATCACAAACAACAAGATCATGGGATTGAAGTGCTTTTTTCATTTTTTCAATCTTATTTGGTCTCCAAATATCATCCTGATCAGCTAAAAAAATAAAAGTGCCACGACTGGCGATTAGTGCATTTTCAAAATTGGAGATTAAACCATGGTTAGGATTTAATAAGAGCTTGATGCGACTGTCCTTAAATTCTTTTATTAAATCTATTGTGTTGTCGGTTGAGTGATCATCTGAAATGATAAGCTCATCATTTCCTGTCAATTGGGGTAGGATGGATTGAATTTGCTCCGTTAAGAATCTAGACCCGTTTTTGACCGCCATGCAAACAGAAACCATGTATTTACAAAATTTTGAATCCAATTTTAAACAGTAAAGTAGGGACTTATGATCACTAAATCAACACGTTGTCTGTAACCCGACTTATTTTTGGTTGGCCGTTGAGATTTTGTTCAATAGACTCAATAGAACGGGATAAACAAGTTGAAAACTGAATCCGGTAAAGGAGATCATATTATCAAAAATGAGGAATAGATATAACGTGTTTACCATGGCGAGAAACGTAATAAGCCATTGACTTTCTGCAAGGCCCATGAAGCTAAAAAGAAATGGAATCACCAATAAAAGACTTAACATCAAAAACACGCCTGCCCATCCCCAATACGTAAAACTCCCGGAGAAGACAGTGGAAGCATTCAGGTTTTCGGCTATTTGATGGTTTTGTTTTTCCGTAAGATTAAACTGAGCCGTGACGCGCTTGGATACGGCATCTGGTAATACCTCATTATTAAGTAGAAGAAAAAAATTTTCCTTGTTCAACTCGGGTTGAGTGTTAGCTATGTTATACTGGAGATTGGCAAGCGGTGATGTAATATAGACGTAAACCCAAAAAAATTCTGATGGGATAATCGATTTTTGAAATGCGGGTGTAGCATTTCCAACCTCATAAACCAGGGATCGATCATAAAGTCTTTTTATTTCTCGTGATACCCTCACAGTTCCCATCGCCCCAAACAGAAAGAAAAGAATAATAATTGTTACCATTAGAATAGAAATTTTTTTGAGTGTAAGAATATTTTCTAATGATTTTTTAGTGAGGAGGTAGATGAAAAATAACGTGCTCAGGTTAGTGAGCAACATTCCCCGATTCATAATAAGAAGTGCAACAGATAAATTGAGGATACAAAAAAACAGGATAATTTTTTTTCGGGAAACGAAGTAAGCATGAAATAGATACGCTGTATAAAAAGAACTGAAAGTGACAATGAAAACGTGAAGCGAGGGCACACCGAAAGTCCGATAATTAAAGGGTTTACTGAGTAGAATCAAAAGGAGGGGTATGCCTCCCGCATGGATAAATTCAATAATCCATAAGGAATAAAGAAACAACGTAACGCCAATAATTTGATGTAGCGTTGGAGTGGGTGAAATGTAAGAACACGAAATATGATTCTTGTAAACATTTCTGGCAAAGAAAAGGCAAGCTCCAAAGGAGATGATAAAGAAAATAATAAGAGGCCACTGTAATGGTGGATAATAGGATGACCAATGCAAAGCATAAAATAGAATTCCGCAGCCAAAGGAAGCAATGAAGATTGTGTAAGGATTGATCAGACGGTAGCCCATGTGCGAAGTACAGTTTTTATAAATCCAGAGGATTGGTAATGAATTCCTAATCGGAGTGCTCGAAATATTGCCACAAGGAAATGCACAAGCGGCTGATGAGTGTATCGTACAAATCTTTTGCTGCCAATGCAATAGAGTTTAAAACGTTCTTGTGCTTTTCCAACTTCTTCATAGTGGTGTGACGAGAGTTGATGGTTTAACTGAAGATCTACTATATGGAGATGAGCTTTAGTTTTTTTTAGTTTATGCATAAATGCATAATCACTAAAGTCCAACGAAACTAGTTCGTCATAGCCTCCAGCCTTTTCAAATAATTGCCCAGGAATCAATAGGCCGCTATTGATTGCATAATTACTCTGCAAGGATATAATTCCGGACTCCATTTTCTTAGGTGAGCTTCCGTGGCATAGCCAGTAATTAAAGGGAGAAACGATTTTTTCTCCCGACCTCACAATAGGTACAATAACATTTTGATCATCCTCGTTAGCAGCGGAAGCGTACAGTTCAATCCACCCCGGTGGAAAGGAACTATCCTGATCTAAAAGAAGCAACCACTTTTTTTTAAGTCGCTGTGCCAGCTGATACCCTTCATTGTAGGCCTTGCTCACTCCGGCATTAGAGTGGTCATGCCGATAATGCAGGTTAAGTGATGTTTCAGGAAGAACTTGAGCCGCTGGGCTATTATCATAAATCATTACATCAAATGCAACCCCCAAGCGTTGTGATTCTTCAGTGATCGATTGCCAAGTTGATGATTGTGGAATAGGACAATTATAAACAACGAGCACCGGAAGAAGATCATTAAGAAAATTATGAAGCTTGCTTTTCAAAATCTTTTTTATCGGAGTGTAATTTGAAGATTGAATTTTACAAGATCAAATGTATATTGAAACTGGGTTTAAAACAGAATACCGAAATGGAAAATCTTATCACTGATTTTAAAGGATATGAAAGAGTTTACCGGGAGAGTGTCACCAATCCTGAGACCTTTTGGTCTTCGGTAGCAGAGAATTACACCTGGCGAAAGAAATGGGAAACTGTTCTTCGATGGGATTTCAATATCCCAGAAGTAAAATGGTTTGTCGGAGCAAAATTGAATATCACCGAAAACTGTATTGATCGCCACCTTCCAACTAAAGCAAACCAAACCGCTTTCATTTGGGAGGCCAATGATCCGAAAGATCCCTCCATTCAGATCACATATAAGGAGTTGCACAAGCAGGTTTGTAAAGTGGGCAACATGCTTAAATCCATCGGTATTAAAAAGGGAGATCGGATTTGTATTTATATGCCGATGGTTCCTGAATTGGCATATGCCGTGCTTGGCTGCGCGCGGATAGGAGCTGTTCACTCGGTAGTTTTTGCAGGATTTTCTTCTGGCTCTTTAGTCGATCGTATTAACGATTCTGCTTGTAAAGTGATCCTTACCGCGGATGGGGCATATCGCGGTGACAAGAAAATTGACTTGAAAGGAATAGTTGATGAGGCTTTGCTTAAATGTCCGACCATTGAAAAGTTAATTGTACTGGAGCGAACTAGCACTAAACCTGCTATGAAAGTCGGTCGGGATTTCTGGTGGCATGAAGAAATGGCAAAGGCAAGCTCGGATTGTCCTGCAGAAGAAATGGACGCAGAAGATTTGCTGTTTATTCTTTATACCTCCGGCTCAACAGGAAAGCCAAAGGGAATGGTACATACATGTGGAGGGTATATGGTGTATGTTGGCTATACATTTCAAACTACATTTCAATATCAAAAAGGACAAGTATTTTGGTGTACGGCTGATGTTGGATGGATCACAGGCCATTCTTACATTCTTTATGGTCCGCTGCTGGCGGGTGCTACTTCAGTAATTTTTGAAGGCATTCCATCATGGCCTGATATGGGTAGGTTTTGGCACGTGATAGAAAAACATCGTGTTACTATTTTTTATACAGCTCCCACCGCCATTCGATCTTTAGAGAAAGCTCCCTTGTCATTTGTGGAGCAATATGATCTTTCAAGCTTAAAAGTTCTTGGTTCAGTTGGAGAACCCATCAATGAAGAAGCCTGGCATTGGTATGACAAGAATATTGGTAAAGGGAAGTGCCCTATTGTGGATACGTGGTGGCAGACAGAGACCGGTGGCATTATGATTTCACCCATTGCTAATGTCACCAAATTAAAACCAGCCCATGCTACTTTTCCAATGCCTGGGGTTCAACCTGCGGTCATGGATGAAAGTGGAAAAGAGATTTTGGGAAACAATGTAGAAGGAAGGCTGACATTAAAATTTCCATGGCCGGCTATGGCACGAACTATCTACGGAGATCATCAACGCTTTAGTGATACTTATTTTTCTACATTTCCCGGAAAGTATTTTACTGGTGATGGATGCAAGCGCGATGAAGAAGGATATTATAGAATCACAGGAAGAGTGGATGATATCATCATCGTATCAGGACACAATATGGGAACCGCTGAGATTGAAAGTGCTATTGATGAACATTCAGCTGTATGTGAGACGGCAGTAGTCGGATTTCCACATGACATCAAAGGACAAGGAATTTATGCATTTGTCATTTGTTATGATAACCCTCATGAAGAAGAGAAACTTCGGGCAGAAATACGGGAAACAGTTTCGAAAATCATTGGGCCGATTGCTAAGCCCGATAAAATTCAATTTGTAAGCGGCCTGCCCAAAACGAGATCGGGAAAAATTATGCGCAGGATTTTAAGAAAAGTAGCAGAGGGGGATGTTTCTAATTTAGGAGATACCACTACCCTGCTTGACCCTGCTGTGGTGGATGAAATCAAAAATGGCGCACTTTAATAGAGATTGTAAGAATTGCCGCGGCAAGCTTGGGAAGCGCGCATTTCAAATATCGCATCTTTAAGCCTGCATCCCTTGGGAATAAGGTTACTTCGCGAATATTTGCCATATTTAACTGTCTAAATGGTCTAACATTGGCTGGCATGCGACATTTTCAATTTGCTTCTTTCTGTCTGCTTTTTGCGATGGGTTCGTGTGTGGATGAGGGCGATTATTCCATTGATTCACTCACCGTTAATCCAGCCGTTGTCTTTCCGCTGACCTACGGTGATCTTTCGATCAAAGACATTATTAAAGATACCGATTCTATCTATGTAAAAATTTATCCCGATGACCTCGTTTATCTAGCCTATTCGGAGACGTTAATTTCTCAAGACATTCGAAATTTGTTTAGCATTCCCGACAAGGCAATAAACCAAAGTTTCCCAATTCCTTCTGGCACAATCCCTCCTCATCCAAAGGATATTCGTAGTGATAGTTTGGTAGAGATAATCGATTTTAATTTAAGTCCTGAGCAATTAAACGAGGTTGATTTTAAAGTGGGCACCATCAGCTACTCCGCTGCATTGTTGCCTGCTTCCTCTGGCCTGCTCTTTGAAATCAATCTTGTCTCCACTGATTTGATTTCAAAAACAACAGGAAAAGCGTTCAATGTTACTACCGGGAATTCTAGCGCTGTGCCTCTTTCGGATTACATAGTCAAACTCAATAAAAATAAATTTAACCTGAAGTTGGTACTAGTATTAAAGCAGTCATCAACTTCGAAAGTAATCACATCTAATACTTCAGTTGCAGTAAACGTTAATTTGGCGGGAATGAACTTTAACTATATCAAAGGATTCCTTGGCGACAGGTCGGTCAACCTTCAGGCGACCAGTTTAGAGTTAGGTGCTTTTGGCAGTTCGCTGGCAAATGCAAATCTTTCATTGGCTCAACCCGTAGTAAAAATCACCCTGATTAATGATTATGGTGTTCCTGTTCAAGGGACCTTTATAACCTTAGAGGCGCGCAAAACCGGGGCCTTCCTGCCTTTCCAGATTTCTCCACCCAGCCCATTCACATTAGCCTCACCTTCTGTGTTAGGTAACTCAGCGACCACAAATATTTCGGTAACAAATTCCAAAGCATTGTTGGACTTTGGCCCGACTGAATTCTATTATCAATTCAAGGCTCGTATCAATCCATCGATTGCCACCGGAAGTAATTTTCTGGCAGATACCAGCAAATTACGGATTAGGCTTGATGCTGAAATTCCTTTGTATGGCAATGCTTCGAATATTGTTTTAATGGATACACTCAAATTTGATTTGAGTAACATTGACGAATCTCAAATTGAGCAGGCCTCCCTTAAGGTAAATATCCAAAATGAATTGCCATTGGATGGTAATATTCAATTCTACCTCACGGACGATAAATTTCAAATTATTGATTCCCTTCTAGCGACTTCACAAACAGATCTTGTCAAAGGGAGCACAGTGACAAGTTCAGGAGATCTCGAATTCATGGGAGTTGTAGATGAAGAAGTACCAATGGAGGACGCCAAAATCAACAAACTATTTTTTGCCAAAAGCATTATCATTAAATCTCAAATGAATACATCCAAGAACTCTGCGGGTCAGTTTTCAGATGTAAAGTTCAAATCATCCTACAAAATGAATGTAAGTTTAGGATTAAAGACTAATCTCAAGTATAATGTCAAGTTATGAGATCTACGTTACGAAAATCCATAGCGCTCTCTCTCGGATTAATTATAACACATCTGGCCCACGCCCAGATGGAAGCCACAAGCTATTTCATGAATAGTCTTCCGCAGGTAACAATCAATAATCCTGCGTTTGTTCCTAGCTATAAGTTTTCTATCGGCCTGCCTTTTTCTTCCATGATGATGGGCTATTCGAATAATGGTTTCTCTTACAATGATTTAATAACAAGACAGGACGGGAAAGTAAATGCTGATTTGAATAAGTTGCTAAAGTCACTCGCGGATAAAAATTACATCACCACAATAGGCCAAATAGATTTACTAAGGGTTGGATTTGAAATTAATCCAAAGCTCTATATGCAAGTTAATGCCACAGGCAAGATGTACTCCCGAGCCCAAATACCGAAAGAGGCAGCGGCCTTGCTTGTTGATGGGACAACCCCGCTCATCGGAACCGTCAGCAATTTTTCTCCGGAAGGAGAAGGGCTGTCTTACCTTGAAACGGCTATAAGTGCATCCTATAAATTGAATGAAAAACTGACGATAGGAGCAAGAATAAAGTACCTCAACGGAATAGCCAATGCCACCACCGATCGCTCATCCATGAGCATTGCTGTAAACGACAATTATGAAATCACCGCTTCGGGTGATCTTAGCTTTAAAACCTCCGGCATCAATCGGTTTGACCAATCTGATTATAATTTTGGAGAAGAATGGAAGAACTATACTAAGAATAACGGGTATGGAGTAGATCTAGGCGCCACCTACCATTTGATGGACAAGCTTACCCTTGCTGCGAGCATTATTGATTTGGGAAAAATAGCCTGGAAGAATGATCTGTATTCCTTTTCATTAGATCAGGCCACCGCTAACTACACTTTCTCTGGTGTTGACATTGAGAAAATTGTCAATGGAGATTCTAAACCTCTTGATGCTGAGTTGGATTCAATCAAAAGTAAATTTGAACTGAAAGAGGGGGCCATTGGCTCTTATAGTACATGGCTTCCGGGTAAAATGTTTCTGAGTGGAAATTATGAGTTGATGAACAATCTAAGCGTAGGGGCTCTTCTGTTTACAGAAAAATTTCAAGGTCGGATTTCTTCGGGTGTCTCCGCTTCTTTGGTTAAACATTTTGGAAAATCGGTAAGTACTTCAGCAAGCTATACCGTGTCTAATCGCTCCTTCAATAATTTAGGGTTGGGGGTCTCCTTTAACCTAGCACCCATCCAGTTTTATATTGTTGGTGATAACTTATTGCGAATGCCCATTTCATTAATCGCCAATGGAGATATCAACGAATTCATTAATAATACTCAGTTTTTTAATGTTCGCTTTGGAATGAACATTGTTTGGGGAAGAATTCAGGGGAAGGAATCAAATATAAGTGTAACGGGAGGCAGAAAAGCTCCTGAAAAAGCAAAGCCTTCGTATATCAGAGCCCGGCAAAAGTCGCGTAAATAAAAAAGCCCCGTCCCTATAACTATGGGAACGAGGCTTTCTACAATTAGAATTCAGTTTCTAGCTACCACACGCCTCACAGGCATCCGGATTATCCAGTGAACAGGCCATGTCGGCTTGCTTCTGCTCATATTCGGTAAGCGCGCGTTGCTCATACAGAATGCTTTGTTGTGTCTCAACAACGGCAGTTTGAATGACGGCAGTCTCAATGACGGTTGCGGCAACTCCGATTTCGGGCTGTTGCAATGCAGATTTGTCTAGAGTAAACTTGATAGCGTCTGCAGCAGCAGTAGAGCGCAAATAGTACATGCCGGTCTTCAGTCCTTTCTTCCAGGCATAGAAATGCATAGAAGTGAGCTTGCCAAAGTTGGGGTTCGTAATATGAATGTTCAAGCTCTGCGACTGGCAGATATAGGCACCTCGATCGGCCGACAAATCAATGATTGCTTTTTGAGAAATCTCCCAAACGGTTTTATAGATGTCTTTAATGTTCTGAGGAATCTCTGCGATAGACTGAACAGAGCCGTTGGTAGAGATTAGTTTTTGGCGCATGCCCTCACTCCACAAGCCAAGACCGATCAAATCTTTCATCAAATGCTTGTTGGCAATAATAAATTCACCGGAAAGCGTTCTACGGGTATAAATGTTTGAAGTATAAGGTTCAAAGCATTCATTATTACCTAGAATCTGTGAAGTGGAGGCAGTAGGCATGGGTGCCAACAGCAAAGAGTTTCTTACACCATGCTGTTTTACTTCTTGTTTCAATGTTGCCCAATCCCATCGACCAGAATCAGGGGTTACACCCCACATGTCAAATTGGAAGATACCTTTTGAAACCGGTGATCCTTTGAAGGATTCGTAAGGACCAAGCTCTTTAGCAAGTTCCATGGAAGATTCCATTGCCGCGAAGTAGATGGTTTCAAAAATATCACGGTTAAGGCCACGTGCTTCTTCTGATTCAAAAGGCATGCGCAGCAAAATGAAAGCATCTGCTAAACCCTGAACACCAATACCAATAGGACGATGGCGCATGTTTGAATTGCGCGCTTCCACTATAGGATAGTAGTTGACATCGATTACCTTATTCAGGTTTCTTGTCACTACTTTGGTGATCTTGTATAATTTTTGATGGTCAAACTTGCCTTCTTCAGTGACAAACTTAGGCAATGCCAGCGAGGCGAGATTACACACAGCTACTTCATCAGCGGAAGTATATTCAATAATCTCGGTACACAGGTTGCTGGATTTTATCGTGCCCAAATTTTTCTGGTTCGATTTTTTGTTGGCAGCATCTTTATACAAGATGTAAGGAGTTCCGGTTTCAATCTGAGCTTCCAGAATTTCAAACCAGATGTCCTGTGCTTTTACCTGCTTTCTGAACTTGCCTTCTTTTTCGTACTTCTCATACAAGCGTTCAAATTCTTCTCCATAGCAATCGGCCAGGCCGGGTGCTTCATTAGGGCAGAAGAGTGACCACATTTCATTATTCTCTACGCGCTGCATGAACAGATCAGGAATCCACATCGCATAAAAGAGATCACGCGCCCGCATTTCTTCTTTTCCATGATTTTTCTTCAGATCAAGGAAGTCGATGATATCGGCATGCCAAGGCTCAAGATAAATAGCAAAACTTCCCTTGCGTTTTCCACCACCCTGGTCTACATAGCGAGCTGTCATATCAAAGTTTCTCAGCATGGGTACTATTCCATTAGAAGTACCGCCTGTTCCTTTGATATAAGATCCTTTTGCTCTCACATTGTGAATGCTAAGGCCTATTCCTCCGGCTGACTGAGATATTTTAGCGCAATTTTTTAACGTATCATAGATGCCATCGATACTGTCATCCTTCATAGTCAATAAAAAACAGGATGAAAGTTGTGGTTTCGGTGTTCCCGCATTAAACAAGGTTGGCGTAGCGTGTGTGAACCACTTTTCTGATATCAGATTGTAAGTTTCAAGGGCTGCCGGAATATCTTCTCCGTGAATACCAACAGCTACCCGCATGAGGAGGTGCTGTGGGCGCTCTACTACTTTGCCATCGATTTTCATCAGGTACGACCGCTCCAGCGTTTTGAAGCCGAAATAGTCGTAGGCAAAATCACGATCGTAGAGAATTGCTTCATCCAGTTCGGCAGCATGCTCCTTAATTACCTTCCAGGTTTCTTTGGAGATAAGAGGGGCATTCTCTCCGGTCTTCGGATCAACATAGGTGTAAAGTCGTTTCATGGTGTTCGAGAACGATTTACTGGTCACTTTGTGAAGGTTGGAAACCGCTATGCGGGCTGCCAGCTTTGCAAAGTCGGGGTGCTTGGTCGTCAAGGTGGCGGAAATCTCGGCAGCGAGATTATCAAGTTCCAGAGTGGAAACGCCATCATAAAGACCGTTGATCACCTTCATAGCCACTTCTACCGGGTTGACAAATTTGGAATCTAAACCGTAGCAGAGTTTTTCTATTCGGGAGGTGATCTTGTCGAACTTAACGGACTCTCTATGTCCGTCACGTTTGAGTACGAGCATGTCTTTAGGGGTTGATAGGGTGGTGAAAAAAGTTTAAAAAATGGTTGTTCGAATGTATCAAAAATCTTCGTTCAGAGAAAATTTTGGAGTAGTTTCTTTTTCAGTACTTTTCATCACTCCGGCTTTCTGATATTCTCCAACCCGTTTCTCAAAGAAGTTTGTCTTACCACGCAATGAAATCATCTCCATAAAATCAAAGGGATTTGTCGCGCCATATATTTTTTTGCCAACCAACTCATTCAACAAACGGTCGGCAACAAATTCAATGTACTTGCACATCATCTCAGCATTCATCCCGATCAGGTTGACAGGTAATGAATCGGTAACAAACTCCTTTTCAATTTCCACGGCATCTTTGATAATACCGATAACGGTTTCTTCGGGAAGTCTATCCTTGATGTGTTGGGTATATAGGTGACAAGCGAAATCGCAATGAAGGCCTTCATCTCTGGAGATCAGTTCGTTAGAGAAGGTAAGGCCAGGCATCAGGCCTCGTTTTTTCAACCAAAAAATAGAGCAGAACGATCCCGAGAAGAAAATACCTTCTACGGCCGCGAAGGCTATCAGACGCTCTTGAAAAGTGCCCTGATCAATCCACCGTAAGGCCCAGTCTGCTTTCTTCTTTACACAATCCATCGTTTCGATGGCATGAAGAAGTTTGTCCTTCTCTTTTGGATTTTTAACGTAGGTATCAATGAGCAAAGAATAGGTTTCAGAGTGAACGTTCTCCATGGCAATCTGAAAGCCATAGAAAAACTTGGCTTCTGTGTATTGCACTTCTCCTACAAAGTGTTCCGCCAGGTTTTCATTGACGATACCATCACTGGCGGCAAAGAAAGCAAGCACATGCGTGATAAAGTGACGCTCACCCTCATTGAGATTATCCCAATCTTTTAAATCCTGACCTAAGTCTATCTCTTCTGCCGTCCAGAAGCTGGCTTCCGCTTGCTTGTAGTATTTCCAGATATCGTGGTGAACGATAGGGAAAATAACGAAACGGTCCTTGTTTTTGGTAAGGATAGGCTCTATAGGTACAGTTTTACTCATGGGTTAATATTTTTTAGTGTTGTATCTTCTACCCAGGATAGCCCTCTTTAAAGAGTCTTTCGTTGGGTTGGTTTTTCTTCGTCTTGTCTTCCTGAGCGAGCAGCGATTTGCCAAAAGACAAAACACAAACTTACCAAGTCAACAAAGATTCTAAATGAATAGTGAAAATCAAAGGAGTGAGAAAGCGTAAGACGCTTGAAATTATTTCAAAATTTTATTCGAATTGGAGAATAGATTCATTCTCATGGACTTAAAGTAATTGTGTGAAGTGAATCCTCAGATAAAGTTTTTTTAATTTTTTTTAACGTGAAAATTTTGAAATGAGTGATTTGTTTTTGCTAATATTTAAATGAACTAAACTATTATTGCTCTATATCTCTTAACGTGTTCTACTACTTACGGTTACCAGCAATTTCTTGTTTCAAGGGTGAAGGGTCAGGAGTAGCCTTATAAGATTGTGTCAGGCTGAGCTAGTCGAAGCCGATACATTGCCTTATAGATAGATTGGGGACATTTTAATAATCAGTTTATTGGATGTCTTTGAGTGATGTTGAGTTTAAGTGGCCTTATAGAAGGGTAGTTTTAAAAACCTAAACATGGTGTCAGGCTGTCCTGATAAATATCGGGATCGAAGCCGATTTAAAGAGTCCATTTCCATGAAAAGCTAGGATTTGGCTATTTTTGGTTAATTCTTTGCTTTTTTACGGGCGTGCCTTATCTTTGCACTCCATTTTAAAAATCGTGATCATGTACGCTATTGTAGATATTGCCGGAAAGCAGTTTAAGGTTGCCAAAGACCAATATATATATGCCCCCAAACTTGACGGAGAGACAGGTTCTTCCGTCAGTTTCGATAAGGTACTCCTTATAGATAATGCAGGGAAGGTGCAGGTTGGTGCTCCTACTGTATCAGGAGCCAATGTTTCCGGCAAGATCCTTGAACATGTAAAAGGGAACAAAGTGATTGTTTTTAAGAAGAAAAGAAGGAAAGGATATGCCGTTAAGAACGGGCACCGTCAGCAATTCACAAAAGTTCAAATAGAGAGTATAGGATAATGAATTAATTTGAAAATTCGATGATTCGTTAATTTCAAGGTTGAGAAATTTTCGAGTATAAAATCAGCAGATCAACTAATCAACACATCAACGAATTAAATCATGGCACACAAGAAAGGTGAAGGTAAAGTAAAGAACGGACGTGAATCGGAAAGCAAACGTCTGGGCATAAAAATATTTGGAGGACAAAAGGTAGTCGCAGGTAATATTATTGTGCGTCAGCGCGGCACCAAGCATCATCCGGGCAAAAATGTAGGCATTGGAAAGGATCATACCCTCTTTGCCTTAACGAATGGGGTTGTTGTTTTTAAAAAGAAGAGAGAGAATAAATCCTTTGTTTCGGTAGATGCCATGGCTGCGGCTTAAGTATCCTGAAACTTTATAAATAAATTAGGCCTCGACTTTTAGTCGGGGCTATTTTTTTGTTTAAAACCCAAACCGGCTACTATTTGTATAAAGGCCAAATCTCTTGTCCTCTCTATGATCTTACGCAAAACTAATAATCTACCGTTATCGCGAGTATCCGCGTGGGAAGTGGGAGGCGCGAAGCCCGTCCGACCGAATCATCCGGGCGGGCGATCCCCAAAACATTGGAATTGCTTCCCCCGATAACAATCGGAGTTGCAATTGACCTATAGTTATTTTGCGTAAGGCCAGTCCCTTACTCTATATTATTAAGGGCATCTCCAAAAACCTTGTCATGTTGAGTAACCATAGCCGTTGGCTATACCTGTTGTAAATGACATCGCCCTGTAGTCCTTTCGAGCGTGAGACCTTTGCAAAAGGTGATCGTGAAATCGCGAGAAATCTTTCCAACTACTATAGACTAAACTATTCCCATCACTTCGATCATCAATCAGTCTCGGATTTGAAAAGTACTTTTTGAGTTAAGATCTTTCTCATTCTCTCAATTTACCCCAATATGTGGTAGTCTTATCTTATAGG
Organism: Bacteroidia bacterium; assembly: GCA_031401775.1. Taxonomy (GTDB): domain Bacteria; phylum Bacteroidota; class Bacteroidia; order Cytophagales; family Cyclobacteriaceae; genus ELB16-189. The sequence continues at coordinate 47,281 of JANNRV010000153.1, forward strand.
GTCTACCACCTCTAAAATTGAGTCATGAAGTTATTCTGAATGCTTATTTCCTTCATTTTGCCCACTAATGGTCAGAAATGTTGAAATTTTATATTTCAAACGGGTGCGGAGGAACGATTATTTTTTAACAATTTCTTATTGCAGTATTTCCTTTTATGAAAATATCACCTAATTTGGAGGTCTAATTTTATTTTAAACTAAACCTAAACCTATGAAGAAGTTTTTACTAGTATGCTTCTCACTCGTTTTTGTGCTCAGTGCCTGGGCACAGGAGAGGGTGGTTTCAGGTAAAGTATCCGCTACAGAAGACGGAACAACTTTACCTGGCGTGAACGTAGTTCTGAAAGGAACTACGAATGGAACAGTTACCGATACCGATGGTAACTACAAATTGACAGTGCCCTCCACCGGTG
>JANNRV010000154.1:0-30716 GCA_031401775.1 Bacteroidia bacterium
TCGGTAGGATCAACCCCGTACAAGCCAATACCCAATCGTACCATATCAAATTGCAAATCCGGAAAGCGAAGAATGCCCGGAGAGTTGAGCAAATGTAAAATAGGTTTTATTTGAAGTTCATTCTTCAAACGAGTGGTCATCAGGACAAAACGAGTTGCCTGATCTCTGCTAAACTTGTCATGCACCCCTGCATCAGCTCCTGCCAGATGTGAAAAAATAGCTGCAACAGTAATGTTGTTGTTGGATTTTAAAAGCTGAATTAGTTCAGTCAGGTGTTGCTCTTCAAATCCCAATCGGTGCATGCCGGTGTCCATTTTAAGATGAACCTTACACGGCTTTCCCTCTAAGAATTGTAATAATGACTTAAGAAGGGAAATGCTATACACTTCCGGTTCGAGATTATAGTTCAACAGTTGGTGAAAACTTTCTTCCGCAGGATTCATCACCATGATGGGCAAAAGAATATGATTCTTTCTAAGCTCTACTCCTTCATCGGCATAAGCCACACCCAAATAATCTACGTTATGATACTGAAGTAAATTCGCCACCTCTTCACTGCCACTGCCATAGGCAAAAGCTTTCACCATCACCATCAATTTTACATTTGGTTGCAGCCTGCTTCTGAAAAAATTTAGGTTGTGAACCATGGCTCCCAAATCTATTTCCATGACAGTGCCATGAATTTTCTTTTGAAGGTGTTGAACGATTTTTTCAAATTGAAAAACACGAGCTCCTTTCACGAGAATAGCTTCATTTTGAAATTGATCACTCCCTTTTTCCAAAAAATCAGTGGTCGTCTCGTAAAATTCGGTTTCTTCAATTATGCCGGCAAATGAGTCCCGTTGTCTGCTTAAAACCTGTCCTATTCCGATAAAAGAATGAATCCCCGCCCTATTCATCATCTCTGAAATTTTGTTGACAAGAACTTTCTCTTCTAAACCGGATTGAAGGATATCTGATAAGATGACTACTTTCTTCTTCTTTTGAAGGCCATTTAGAAAATTAAGACAAATCTGTAAACCCCCGAGATCATTGTTATACGTATCATCAATGATTTGACATCCATTGATGCCTTGCTTTAGCTCAAGGCGCATGGGCACTCCTTTGAGTTGACCAATTCGCTCCTGAATGACCGCAGGCACAACACCCAAATAGAGCATAGCCACTATGCAGTGTGAAGCGTTTTCTTGTGAAGCAAAATCTGAGAAGGGAAAGTGTAGGGGAAACCTCTTTCCTCGCCACGCTACTTCTATTTCATGGTCATTGATTTTTTCCAGTCTAATCGTTGCCCTTGCTTTATATCCCCAGCAGAGTAACTTCTCTGCCGGAATTTCTTTCTCCACTACTTTTAAAATTTCTTCGTGATCCTGACAGAAAATGATTGCGCTCGATTTCTCAAACAACTTCGCTTTTTCTTTGATTTTTTGCTCAACATGATCAAATCCTTCATCGTGAGCGGTGCCAATATTGGTTAATATCCCCAGTGTGGGTTGGATTATTTCTTTCAAGCGATCCATTTCCCCAGGCTTGGAAATACCTGCTTCAAATAGCCCAAGTTGATGTTGCGTTTGAATTTGCCAAACAGAAAGTGGCACACCTAATTGAGAATTGTAACTTCCTGGATTCTTTACAATGTTGTAATCCTTGGATAAGAGTTGATAAAGCCACTCTTTGATAATCGTTTTACCATTGCTACCCGTAATGCCGATGACTGGAATGGTGAATAGACTACGATGATGCGCTGCAAGAAGCTGTAATGACCGGAGTGAAGAACCGGTCAGCAAGAAATTACCTTCTGGAAAATCCTTCCTATCAATATCTTTCTCGATGACAAAGTATCGAATACCTTTTGCATATAGCCCTGCAATGAATTGATGCCCATCATGCCGTTCACCACCAATAGCAAAAAAAACAGAGCCGACTGATCCGTTAGTTTGGCGGCTATCAACGAAAAGATTAGTTATCTCTCTATCGCTCGCCAGTTGAGCAAGCTTCCCTTCACAAATAGAACTGAGCTCAGAAAACAGGATCATGTTAAAAGAGCTTTACTCCGTTCGCTACCTTCATATCAACGCCACATAAAACAACATGATTCTCCGCATCCGGAAAACCCGTAACAAGTACCTCAGAAATAAAATTGGCGATTTGCTTAGGAGGAAAATTGACCACACAAACGACCTGCCGCCCAATTAAATCCTGCGGGTTATAATGTTTTGTAATCTGAGCACTCGATTTTTTGAGGCCGATTTCAGGGCCTAAATCAATTAAAAGCCTATACGCTGGTTTTTTTGCTCCTTGAAAGGGTTCTGCCTCCACAATGGTACCAGTCCTCAAGTCGATTTTATTGAAATCATCCCATGTTATCATCCCAAAATTTTATAATTTAGCGAACTCCAAATGCAATTTAGGTCGTTTGGATGGTTCCTAACTCTCAATGAAAATAAAATTTTCTACTATTCTGACTTTCATCATTGCAGCATGCTGCATGTGCTTTGTGCTCTCTGCCAATGCACAGGAGGAAGGTTCGTCATTGAACGAGTTTCAGGATTTAAATCAAAATTCAGAGCTGAATCTGGAAGAAGATAAGACACTTATTTTTGAGAGTGATAGTAAACCTGTGAAGCGTGAAGTTGAAGTAGCTTCTCCTAATAAACCTGCCACGAAAGCAAAATCCTCTGAGGCTGTTAAGTCAGGCAATAGCAAAGAAGAAGAGGATGCTCTTTCCTTCAATTTCCTTTACTACATTATTCAGAAGTTCAAGTATTCTGATTTATTGGATCAATAACCGTCCATAAAACTCTTCTTAATTAGTTCATTCAAAGCCCTATCTTGCAACTAAGTTGCAATGATTTTGAAGGCTCTTGTATTAACCCTAATCCCCTATTTAATCTGCCTTGGCGTTGCTCCAACTCAGGCGCAAGAATCCTGTTGGCAGACTTTTTCTGGAAACCTGACCGATGAAGAAGGTGCCCCTCTATCAGGTGCTACTTTATTTTTAAAGCAAGTCGACAAAGGAACTATTTCAACCCAAGACGGTTCATTCAGATTCGAAAATCTTTGCAAAGGGAAGTACAGGGTTGAAATTCAATTCCTTGGGTTTGAAACCTTGCGCCAAACGATCAATCTGGAAAAATCAATGCAGTTAAACTTTTCATTAGTTCATGACAAGAAGCTATTGGAAGAAGTGGAAGTCAAGGATAAGTTAGAGAATGTAAGCACCGTCCAAAATTATAGTTCATTAAGTGGCAAGCAGCTTGAAGAAACACAAGGTAAATCGCTGGGAGAATCATTAAAGGAAATGACAGGAGTCAATTCGATTCAAACAGGTCCGGCTATTTTCAAACCGGTTATTCACGGAGTTCACAGCCAACGAATTCTTATTCTAAACAATGGTATTCGCCAGGAAGGCCAATCATGGGGTGCTGAACATGCTCCTGAGATTGATCCCTTTATTGCCTCCAACATTGTAGTGGTTAAAGATGCAGCAGCCATTAAATATGGCACGGATGCGCTTGGGGGTGTAGTTATTGTAAACCCCGCAGAATTGCCAACGGAGGCTGGGATTGGAGGCCAACTACACCTTGTGGGAGCTACCAATGGGCGCTCGGGTGTGGTCTCTGGGTTATTAGAAGGAGGCTCGAAAAGACTCAAAGGTTTTGGCTGGAGAGTGCAAGGCACGGGAAAAAAATCGGGGGACTTTCATGCTGCTAAGTATAATCTCACGAATACCGGATTTGAGGAACTGAATTATTCGACCTCTTTGGGCTACCATAAAGAGGATCGTGGAATTGAACTTTTTTATAGTCACTTCAATACTACAATTGGAATTCTTCGCGGATCGGTAGTAAGCAGCACTGAGGATTTAGCCAACGCCTTTGAGAGGGAACCTCCGCAATACACAGAAGATTTTAGCTATTCGATAAGTCAGCCCAAGCAAAAAGTGACGCATGATCTTCTAAAGCTCAATGCCCATCTTGAAAAAGGAAAAAACCTTTATCATTTTCAATATGGACTGCAAATCAATAAACGGCAGGAGTTTGACGTGAGAAGAGGAGCCTTGAAAGATATTCCTGCCTTAGGTTATTTGCTCTATACCCATACCATAGACCTTGAATGGGAACGTCAAAAAAATGATAGGGCATCTCATTGCTTTGGATTTAATGGAATGCTTCAGGACAATAATAAGATTGATGGGACACTGACACTTCCATTTATTCCCAACTTCCTTAACTATTCATCCGGGTTGTACCTGGTGGAGAAAGTCAGGAAGAATAAGTGGGACCTGGAAGCCGGTCTTCGCTATGATTTTAGATTTTATGATGTGGTGGGTTTTGATTTTCGAAATCAACTCTATAGAGCAAAACTTAATTTTAACAATTTCAGTGGAACTGCCGGAGCAACGTATACTATTAGTAAGAAAGCTTCTATCACTTCAAGTATCGGCAGTACCTGGCGTCCACCTAATGTTGCAGAGTTATATAGTTTAGGAACCCATCAAAGTGCTGCTGCCATAGAGTTTGGTCTATTGCTGGATGAAATCACCAACGAAGTTAAGCCTATTACTTCCTCCAATTTTAAAACAGAACAAGCCCTGAAGTGGGTATCGGGCTATTATTATAATTCACAAAAGTTAAATTTTGAATTGTCTGGATACCTCAACTACATAGCTAATTATATTTATCTAAGACCACGTGGAGTAACTCAAAACATACGGGGCATATTTCCGTACTTCCGGTATACTCAGACCAATGCGTCTTTTTTAGGAATCGATTTTTCGGGAGAATATAAGCTAGACAAACTGATGAAGTTGGGTAGCAAAATTTCTTTACTACGGGCAACTGATGAAACAAATAATGACTTCCTCGTATTTATCCCTTCCAACCGATATGAAATTTCCCTTCGTCACGATCAAATCAAAATTGGCAAGGCAACTAACTTTTATGCAGAGGTAAAGGTAAAGTACATAGCTCAGCAAAATAGAGCTCCAAGGGTTGTGAGCATTGCTGAAATTAATGATGCCAATACCACGGGGGAAGATCTCTTCTTAAACGATTCGAGAAACTTTGACTTCGTAGCGGCCCCAGATGGCTATCTGCTGTTTGGGGCGTCAACAGGTGTTTCGTTTCCATTTGAAAAATCAAAGTTGAATTTTAGGATAAGTGCCGATAATCTTTTCAACGCTGCCTATCGAGAGTATACAAATCGACTTCGCTACTATGCCGATGATTTGGGCAGAAACATCACTTTGGCCATCAATTTCAGTTTTTAATTACTTGTAACAATGTTGCATTTAATTATATTTGCAATGTTGTTGCATTAAACTAAAATGTCATTATGAAAAAATTATTTAAACTATTGCCCCTCTTCATTCTACTGAGCACTCTTGGCTTACTCTCAAGTTGTAAGAAGGATGATCCCCAACCGGAAAATATTCCGGAACTTATTACGAAAGCAAAATTGAAATTTACTCCAGCCGGAGGTGCAGCTGTAGAAGTGACTGCTACCGATCCGGATGGCGAAGGCGTTCAGGATATTAAAATTGATGGCCCAATTACTCTTATAAAGGGAACGACATATACATTAAGTCTTGAATTGTATAATGAATTATATAAATCAACAGAAGAAGGTTATAACATCAGCGATGAAGTTGCCGAAGAAGCTGATGAGCATCAATTCTTCTTTGAATGGACCGATGGAGTGTTCTCCAATCCAACGGGTAACGGGAACATCGATAACAAAAGCGATCCGATAAATTATGGTTCCTCTGTTGATTCGAAGGGACTGCCCCTGGGATTGACAACTTCCTGGACAACTTCTGCAGCAGCAACGAGTGGGGCTAAAAGTTTCCGAATATTGCTCAAGCATCAGCCTGAAATTAAATCTACAACTTCGACATCTGCTGATGGCGAAAGTGATGTTGATCTAAGCTTTACCATCGCTGTTCAGTGATAAAAAAAGTGAACCCCGAACTAAAGTCGGGGTTCACTTTTACATGGCCTTTACCAGAAACTTTTCTAAATCTTTAAGCTTCAATATTCCTTCATAGTAGGCTTTACCAAAAATGACAGCGAATATACCCATGTCATTTAGTCGTTGAATATCGTCCACCCCACGCACTCCTCCGCTTGCCAAGACTTTTATTTCAGGAAACTTGTCCAGCACTTCCTGATAATATGAAAATGCAGGGCCTTCCAACACACCATCACGCGAAACATCGGTTGACTTTACATACTTTAATCCCCGATCATAGAAAAATTGAACATGTTCAAACAGAGTAAGCTCCGACTTTTGTTGCCATCCTCTGAAGGCTATTCTTTTTGACCGAATATCTGTAACGTCTGCTCCTAGTGTCATTTTTTCACGACCATAGGAAACTATCCACGAAGCAAATAGCTCAGGATTCGTAACGGCTATGCTTGAAGCTGTAATGTAGGCTGCGCCATACTCATAGGCCTTCCCGATATCTCCGTCTGTACAAATGCCACCTGTAAAATCAATTTTTAAATCGGTATAGCCGGCCAGTGCTTCGAGGACGTGATAATTTTTCGGACTACCTTTTTCAGCACCATCTAAATCCACCAGATGGACTACTTCGATTCCATGATCAGCAAATCGCTTCGCTAAATCCAAAGGATTTTCATCGTATGCTTTTTCGCTGGAAGGATCTCCCTTCCGCATCTTTACTACTTTCCCCTTTCGTATGGCGATGGATGGAATGACTTGTATCATCTCTGTTTTATCAGAAAGTTAAGTTACTATTTAGCAGTCAAACATGTATAAAATATCATTGGAATTTAAACGCTTTCTTTCAAAGAGCCTGAAATCCTACTTGCTTATTGGAATTGCCACCAGGGTTTTATCCCACAAGAGGATCAGCTCCAGATCTTCCGCAGCTTTTTCAACTGATATGGTAAATTGTTCAAATTCCTTATCCTGAATCACTACCGGGACTTCCACCGAAGCTACATCGGTCTTCGGATTGCGATTGGCTTCAGCATTGAAATCAACTCCCCAACTTGGAATCTCGGAATTGAACATGACAATCCACGTTTGTTCTCCCGGCATTGTCCAGAAAGAATATTTACCGGCTGGAAGTTTTTTGCCTGCGATGATCAAATCTTGATTAGTTTCAAAAGTTGTGGCTTCGTTAGCTCCCGTTCTCCATACTTTGCCCCAAGGCACCAATGCATTATCTTTCTTTTCTCCGAAAATGAGTCTGCCCTTCTTAGATGGCCTATTATAAAAAACAGAAATTTTAAGCCCATCCGCTTGATAGCCGGCCACTGTTTCCGGGCTAAATGATTTAGTATAAAAAAGGCGGAAATAGGCGAGTATGGCTATGATTATTAGGAGAGCAACGCCTGTTACGATAAGGAATTTCTTCATAGCCTTGAGGTCTTAGTGTGGAAGTATTAAGTAAGAATTAGGTTCGAGTTTAACATTTTTATCAGGCTTTATGAAAATATTTGCCCGCTAAGATTAATTTTACCATTCTAAATATAAGAGTTTATGTCAGTTTTTGCTGTTGTTATCGCTTTGTTCATTCTTGCCATCTTATCTATTTGGCTTTTCCCAAACAGTAAGGTAAGTAAAAACGAGCACGATATTAAGCATTGATCCTAGCTCAGGGTAGCCTCAGTTAAATGAATCTCTGCGTCTTTTGCGGCTCTTCATCAGGCAACAATCCGGTTTATGCAGAGACCGCACGCACTCTTGGTCAACTCATTTCCAAAACAAATTCAACTTTAATTTACGGAGGAGGTAATATTGGCCTGATGGGAATTCTTGCCGATGAGGTTCTTAAAACCTCCGGAAAGGTGATTGGGGTAATTCCTGATTTTCTTGTTAAAAGAGAAGTGGGTCATCCGGGATTAACTCAACTTGAAATTGTTTCCAGCATGCACGAACGGAAGAAGCGAATGGCTGATCTTTCAGATGCTTTTATCGCGATGCCGGGAGGATGGGGGACATTGGATGAATTGGCCGAAATTCTAACCTGGAAGCAGCTCAATCTCGTTCATACACAGGTTGGCTTATTAAACATAAACTCATTTTTTGATCCATTGATTGATCAAATGAACAAGATGGTAAAGGAAGGATTTCTTCACGATGTTAACTTGAAGGAACTTACGATTGCTGAAAATCCTTTGTCATTACTCACTTCATTGGGGGTAGTTACAGTTTGAATAGTTAACCTTTTACTATTTTTTATTTAGTTTTAAGCACTTGTGCTATGTGCAAAACTTTTGCGTTTATACTTCTCTGTATTGCTCCCCAGTTTCTGAAAGCTCAACCCCTTGGGTTTTCAATTTCAGGAGGGAAAAGTCGTGTTCAAATTCCTATCGAAATCCAGAATAATCTAGTGATCGTCCCGGTGATTTTAAACGGGCAAGTACCTCTAAAATTTATTTTGGACACCGGTGTGCGCACCACCATTTTAACAGAAAAAACCTACAGCGATATTCTCCACCTTACCTACACGCGAAAGTACTTAATTGCAGGTCCAGGAGGTGAAAAAATAATTGAGGCCCACATCACCAATAATGTAACACTCGATTTACCAGGAGTTCATGGTGAGGGGCATACGATGTTGGTGCTGGAAAAAGATTACTTAGAACTTCGAAACTATCTTGGCACCGAAGTGCATGGTATCTTGGGATACGAGGTCTTTAGCCGGTTCATTGTACAGATTAACTACGAGAAACGAATGTTGATCTTACAACTCCCAGAATTCTTCAAAGCCCCCAGAAAATTTCAAGAACTACCCATGGTGGTACAGGATACCAAGCCCTATGTCTATACTGAAATTGAGATGAATGACAGTACTCGGCTTAAGACGAAGCTACTTATGGATACAGGCGCAAGTCATGGACTTATTCTTGAACCCGAATCAGATTCTCTGATTAAAGTGCCACCTCACCATATTAACAGTATTATTGGCCGAGGACTTGGAGGGGTTATCACAGGTCAGATTGGACGCATAAAATCACTGGAGATAGGCAAATACAAAATCAATAGCGTGCTCGCTAACTTCCCAGACCTCAATAGCTACAACGATACATTGAAAACCAGTCGTCATGTTTTTAGAAATGGGGCCATTGGTGGAGAAATACTCAGTCGGTTTGATGTGATCTTTAATTTTCCTGCAGATAAAGTTTACTTTAAAAAAAACGCTGCATTTGATAAGAAATTCTATTTTAATCTGAGTGGAGTGACCATCAAGGCACGAGGAGCAAGATTAAGAAAATTTGAAATTACAGATGTGCGAAAAAATTCATCAGCCGAGATTGCTGACGTTAGGGTGGGCGATGTTATTATTTTTATAAATGGAATAGCCGTTTCAACCCTCGATTTAAATCAGGTCAATGGATACTTGAATTCGAAACCCGGAAGAAGAATCAGTTTTGATATTGAAAGGGGTGGGGAGATATTAAAAAGAATATTCAAACTTGAAAATCAAATCTAAACGGGTAGCTAATCTTTTTGAAAAATATAATTATAGCAGGAGGAGGCTTGGCGGGATTGGTCACAGGAATACAATTATCCCGCGCTGGGATATCCTGTACCTTGATTGAAAAAAAAATCTACCCGTTTCATCGTGTTTGTGGTGAATATATTTCTAACGAAACAGTTCCTTTTTTAAGGTCCTTAGGTATTTACCCAGAGGAATTTTCTCCACCAGTTCTAAGTCGCTTCCAACTTTCCTCCGTCAATGGAAAATATGTTGATTTACAACTTGACTTGGGAGGATTCGGTATTAGTCGGTATCATTTTGACTATTTTCTATTTGAAAAGGCCAAAGCAAGCGGAGTGAATTTTCTTCTTGATACCGAAATCAACTCAATCCAGTTTGAGGATGAAAAATTCCAGGTGGAAACTACAAATCAGACTCTGGAAAGTGATGTTGTAATTGGTTGTTTTGGGAAGCGGTCTAAAATTGACATTAGCCTAAATCGGGGGTTTATAAGAAAGAGATCACCCTATATTGGTGTGAAGTACCATATTTATACGGATCATCCTCCTGATTTGATCTCTCTGCATAACTTTAAAGATGGCTATTGCGGAATCAGTAACATTGAAGAAGGCAAGACAAACCTTTGTTATCTAAGTCATCGAAATAACCTAAAGAAATATGGAAACATTCCTGACATGGAAAGTGCTGTGCTCTTTAAAAATCCCTTTCTGAAATCAATCTTCGCTAATTCAAAATTCATTTTTGAAAAGCCAGAAACAATCAATGAGATCTCATTCGAAACAAAAGGGCCTGTAGAAAATCATATTCTCATGGCGGGAGATGCGGCCGGAATGATTACACCTCTATGCGGCAACGGGATGGCAATGGCCATTCATTCGTCCAAGCTTCTCAGTGAACACATCACTCGTTTTTGTAAATCGCCAAACTATACTCGTGTCCAACTGGAAATTGATTATGCTGCTTCTTGGAGAAGGGTCTTTGAAAGAAGATTATTGATAGGGCGCCAAATTCAACGACTTTTCGGTAATGAGCGTGCTTCGGACTTTGCTGTTAATTTAGCTCGCCACTCTAAAGCAGTTGCCGATTTCTTAGTCAAAAAAACACACGGGGTCCCCTTTTAAAAGGCAGACATTCTATTGAGCAATCTGTGCTATCTTAGGGATGGGAATAGCATTTGCAATTCCTGTTATCTCCGCTTCCGTTGAGTCATCCATTTTTACCGTAAGAAGCGTATTATTAAAAGGAATTTGCAATTCATAACCGGTCTTATTCGTTTCTGAATCTACATTTTTCTGCAACAAGGATTTGTATCCCTGGACTTTAATCACTTTCTGATTTTCGTCCCGCATCATCCCACCAATCATAGGCATTGTTAAAATCGACTGAATCGAATTGATCATTGGGGAATTATTGATAATTTCAATGGAAGCCGATTTAGGAGATACCCCGAAACTACGATGAACAAACAGACCCGTCATTGTTCCTCCTCCACCTGTAACGTTATCGTCTTTTTGATTAACATTCAATGCGCCTGCTTTGGTAGGCAACAATTTCAAAATCTCCTTACCAATCGCGATGTCCAAATCGCGCATCAATTGCTCCATTGCAAATCGCGCATTCTCTAAATCTCCTGATGAGTAAGACGATTTTGCAGTAGCTAGATTTTTGTCAAAATCCTGGGCGCAAACGCCAGTCATCAATACCATGGTTACTAAAAAAGAAAGTATATTTTTCATCTTAATTCTTTTAATCTGATTTTTTAATTGCCCTAATATTATTGTTCGCCAAGCATTTTCTTGATACCATCAATATCAACGACTGCTGCAGCCGTTATCATCTCTTGCTCAGTAGCAAAATTGATTCCATCATAAACGACCATAGACGATTGTCCCAGTGGAACGCTTAGCTTATATCCACTTCCTTCATCATACTCAATGATAGCACGATAGCCCTTTACTTTCGTCTGTTTCCACTTTTGTTCACCACCAGTTTGCTGGGCATATCCTCCGTTGTTTAGGTACATATTCACTGAGGACATCCATAGGGCGTTGTTAGCAATAGTAATGGTAAGCTGCTTGTCCTTATTGTCCTGATACTCCCGCTTAATAATTAAGCCAGCCCACCCATAACCGTTGCTGGCCACCTGATCTTCCGGCTCATTTTTCTTAAGTCCGGAAATCGACTCGGGCAAAGATTTTAGAATTTTGTTCCCAATCTCTAACTCAACTCCCAACATTGCTTGTTGAACCGAGTAACGAGCTTCACCATAGCTTAATTTTTTGTATGCAGCTTCGGCATCTGCCAAATTCTGTTTCACATCGGGAGCTGTTGATATAAGACCACCTCCACTTTTATTGGAAGGATTACTACTACCTCCACTTGAAGAGCTGCCTTCCTCCCCTCCCGAATTACCAGGTCCGCTTCCAGTAGGTGGTGGCGTTTGGTTTTGATTCGTTGACTTATCCAGGGCATTGATTGCTTTTTGCTCTGCTTTTTGTTTTAGTTTATTGAGTAGTTGAGCTGAAGAGGAAGTGATGCAGCATGAGAACATCACAGCCACTATCCACATGTATTTAAGCTTCATATTGATTACGTTTTGAAAGCTCGAATTTACAAAACTCCTGCCAAAATTATAAGTGAATAATCAAATTGAGCGGAAATAGTCGCTTAGTGATCGTTATTTAATTCTGTTTAAATGTATCGCATAATGAAAATTATCCGTTTATTCATTAGATTTCAATTGTGTTGAAAAAATGAAAATTTCCCTACTATTTATATTTTGGGCTACGTTACTCTATTCCTGTAAGGAGGTATCCTTTCGCGATCCACAGCCCGTGGGTGTACCTATTTTAGAAGAACTTCCACGTTCGTTGCAAGGGAGATACATCACACCGGATGAGGAAAGCAACGAAAAGACGGATACCCTTATCGTTGAATCGTGGGGTTATCATTTCAAAGACAAAAATGATAAGGATTGGCTGGGGCGAGGTGTGCTGAGTGACTCTCTCATAGTAAAGTTTTATGAGGACTACTATTTTGTGAACTTCAAAACAGAAGATCAATGGGTATTGCGTTTGGTGAAGCAAAGGCCTGACGGCTCAATCGAATTTCTTTCCATCAATATTCAAGATGATGCCAAGCGTAAGGAGATGCTTCGGAAGTTAACTAAGAAGTTTAACGTTGCAGAAGTCCAGAAAAAAGATGATACGTTTTATCAAATTAATCCAACCGCACCGCAATTACTTCAATTGATTAAGGAAGGTTACTTTACGGGGTCAACCTTAACGAAAGTGAAGTAACTCGCTCAATTTTTCTTTTTCTTTTTCAATAAGTTCTGGAGTTTGTCTTGCAATATCTGATTCACTTGTTCAACAGGCTTGGCTTTTGTTGTATCCCTTGCTTGCACTTGTTGGGTTGAATCTGTTTTAGGTTTGGTTCCTTTTAATAGATTATTAACCACATCTTCTGGCTTTGCTCCTTGTATTACCTGCTGAAGTGCCTCCTGACTTTTTTGTTCGACAGCTTTCGTTACCGCCTCTTTTACCTGCTGCTTTTGTTCTTCCATCATAAGCTTGGTTTTCGGGTCGTTGTAAGTGCCCCCGATACCAATCGTTACCGGAATTTCAGATGTCGAATTAGTTGTGCCTGAATATTGATTTAAATAACCCTGAAACTGCGATCCAAGTTTACCAGCCGGCACATTCATCTTTAAAGAATAATCTATGGAGCCATCTAGACCTGTGCTGCCTACAACTGTTGTTACATAACTACCAAATTTCACATCAAAGGGTTTCACGCTTAACCTGCCATTAGCAATTGAGGCTGACATCAAAACATCCTTAAGGCTCACATTGTCGGTATTATCAAGTCCAGTTAATGAAGTGATTCCTGATACCAATTTAGACTTCGTCAAAGCAGCTTGAACAATTTTAAATAATCCCGCAGCATTGACAGTAGCCAAATTGGGCATCATATTTTTATTCAATTCACCGCTTACTTTAAAATCAGTATTGAAATTTCCTATTATAAGGCCTGCAATTGGCGCATAAGTTTTTACCATTGAAAAGGAGGCTGCTGCTTGTTGGATAGCCAGGTTCTCAATCTTCAAGCCAAAATCATATTTAGGATGTTTGATATCCTTTGCATTGTAAGAGCCATTGACAACGAAGGAGCCCCCCAGCATATTAAATTTTAGACCGCTTAAATTAGCGATGCCTTCTTTGACAATAATATCCCCTGTAGCATTGGTTATCGTATAGTCCATCATCTTCACCGTTTTAAGATTTGAATTAAAGGCGAAGTCAATATTTTCAGGGACGGGGATGACACCAAATGAGGCTGTATCGGTCGGTGTGGTAGCCGCTGTTCCGGTATCTTCCATGAATTCATTGAGGTCAAGCAGGGTTGAATTAAAGTTCACTTTCCCACTGATCGTTTCATTGTTCAAGAGGTACGCGATGTAATTAGTAACAATTCCAGTTACACTAAAATCGCTTTTACCAATCGTTCCGTCCAGTTGCTTTAGTTCAATCTTTTTGGGATCAAATGTGGCCGTTGCCTGACTCAGCGTCACTGCATAGGGCAAGTCTTTTGAATTAAACTTGAAATCTTTGAGTGAGGCTGTGCCACTGGTTGGAAGCTTGTCATATCGTTTGGCATCCACATCAGACATTTTCCCTTTGGTTAGAATATCAGCCTTTACTTTCCCTGCCAGGCTCATTCCTTCCAAAGGAAATATCTTAGTCATTTTCTCCAAATCCACTCCCCCATTCGCTTTAATATCCCACGTGTAGTCGTCCAGATTTTGTACAACCATATCAGCGGTCAGTTTTTCACCATCCAACACCATGGAGAAGCCATTGACCGCAATTACCGTCTCAGCCATTTTACCTGACGTATTCTTTATTGTTGAATTGAATTTTAAATCCTGAAGTGGCAATGGAAATTCTGCAGATTTAACATAACCATCGGTCAATGACATGGAGGCATCTACTGTAGGTATTATTTTTTTGATGCTGTCATACACACCTTTTGCGGTGGCGTTCACTGAATAGATTCCCTTCATTTCCAATCCTTCCATAGGGAACATTTTGCCTAGCTCAGTGAGGTTAAGTTTTGCTTTTAAATTCCCATCCATTCGATAGTCCCTTAAATTTTGGATTAGCAACCGCGCTTCAACCGGGTTCGATCCAAAGTCTAAATGGAGTTTCTTTAAATCTACCAGTGTATTATCAATGACGCCATCCTTATTGTCAATCAGTAAATCCATGTTAATGTTATTCACCGCGGTAGGTAACTCAGGATACTTAAACATTGCATCCTTCACATTTAAGTTTACATTAAAGGCAGGCATTTGTTTATCGCTGTAAGTTCCCTTTACAAATCCTGCAAAGGTCAGATCTCCCTTCGTCTCAATTCCTTTAAAATCTTTGGTGTACATGCCGGGCACCAGGGAGAGCAGACTCTTGAAGGTGTTCTCTGGACTCTTAAAACTGATGTCCATTCCGAAATCATTCTCGTTCATCTTAAACCATCCATCAAAACTCATTGCAAAGTCATTGACTTTGGCGGTGTTCTCTTTAAAGGTATATTTTGATGCCTCCTCGCTGATAGAAATAACCATCTCAATTTCAACTCGTTTATTGGTCAGCAATTCCATATCTCCGTAAAAGGTGGTAACTGTATCCGCTTGGGTACGAGTTCTTAAATCGAAAACGTCTTGGGTAAAATCTCCTTTACCGGTGTGATTAAGGCCTTTCACCTGAAGGAAGTAGGGGAGAGATTTATCATCATAAACAACTTCGCCATTAATGATCTCCCAATGGTCAATGCCAAATGAAAATTTGCTTGAATCGACTGATGTTACTTGAACTGTATCTGTTGATGGAAAGGTGATGTCATAGTTTGCACGACCATCCGCCAGCACGTTGACTGTAATCTGCGGCCTTTCAAGCGTAATGCCTTTTATCCTGATTTCGTCTCCGAACAATAATTCCTTCAGGTTCAATTCCACATCAAGACGATCGACAACAAATAGCGCAACACTTTCAAAGGGTTCGTGATTAAATACTCCTAGCTCTTTCACCTGAACGGTAATATTTGGAAAATTTTTAAAAACAGTAAGACTGAAATTGTTAACATCAAATACAACATCGGCATTTATGTTTTTTGCTATTTCTTTATCAATAGCTGCCTTAATGTCATCCTTGAACACAATAGGAATAATAATGGCAGCCGCTATCAAGAGCACCACCACAATACCAAAGCCAATAAGAACTTTCTTCACTATTTTCATCTTCAGGGAATTTTTAAAAGGAACGTAAAATTAATTAATTCTGAGGACAGATAGACGTGTAAATGCATTTCAAAAATGCTGCCAACGTAATCGAAAACAAAGAGTTGCTACAAAAAAGTATATTAAAACCAGCGAAGTAGCAGGTCAACAATCTTCTTCATTTTCGGTAAATAGGGTGGATATAACAGGTAAGGAGACGCAAAGCCATTCTTCTGCTTTAATATCGGTTTTTCATTGGAAAAAGCAAGGAATCCATAGCGTCCATGCGATTTCCCTATCCCGCTGTTGTTAACCCCTCCAAAAGGAAGATTAGGATGTGTAAATTGTATTATGCAATCATTAATACAAACTCCACCTGCTGAAGTTTGATTTATAATCTGCTCCCGAAAGAATTTATTGTTGCTAAAGATATAGAGTGCCAATGGCTTTGGCTTGCTGTTGATCAGGCCGATAACTTCATCCAGCTTTGTATAGGTTACTACTGGAAGTACCGGTCCAAAAATTTCATGTTCCATAATGGCCGAATCGAGCGTAACATCCGATAACACCATCGGGTGAATAAACCTTGTACTCTCATTCACTGGTCCGGTGATTTCCAGTTTTGCTCCACGCTGCACTGCATCTTGCACTAATTGATTAATGCGCTTAAAATTCTTAGAGTTGACTATACGTGCATACGAAGATGAACTCTCTGTGATTGCACCGCCTTCTCCGAAAAGAGCTTTCACTTCACGTTTTAACTCCTCCAAAAATTTATCACGAATCTTTTCTTCTACAAGAACATAATCTGGAGCGATACAGGTCTGGCCGTTGTTCATAAACTTACCAAACGCAATCCTTTTGGCGGCATCCCCTACATTAGCAGTTGCGTCTATGATCGTTGGTGATTTACCGCCTAATTCAAGCGTCACAGAAGTCAAATTTTCTGCAGCCCCTTTCATAACAATCTTACCAACAGAAGGACTTCCCGTGAAGAAAATATGATCAAACGGAAGAGAAATTACGTGACCTGCTACTTCAATTCCTCCTTCGATCACCGCCACCTCATCTTCCTTAAAAATCTCCGGAATCATTTCGGCTATGAGCTTTGATGTACAAGGCGTAAGTTCAGAGGGCTTTATGATGGCTGTATTGCCTGCTGCCAAACAAGAGATTAAAGGACCTATGCAGAGATTGAAAGGAAAATTCCATGGAGCAATGATGAGACAAACTCCTTTGGGCTCATAGCGAATTTCTGATCGGGTGCCGAGATAGGAAAGGGTAGCATCTATTTTTGTAGGCTTTGCCCATTCATCGAGATGACTTAATACATGGCGAATCTCAGCAATAATCGGATAGAGTTCTGTAGTGTCAACCTCAAGAAGAGGCTTATTAAAATCCTGATGAACAGCCTGTTTTACCCTTTCGCGATTGGCGAATAACCAAGTACTTAATCGCTTAAGTTTATTTTTTCTAACACTAATTGCCTCTTGCCTGAGTTCCTGACTCCTCTTCTTCTGGAGTCGAAAGATCCTGTCAATTTGAGCAGTATTCTGCATTTCAGCCACAAATTCCATGATTTACTTGTCTTTTTCTAAAGGTATTTAAATATTCCCGTATCCCTCCAATGTTAAGTTTTAGTTTAGGGTATTGACTAATGTTATCTAATTATTAATTTTATGTTACTATTATTAACATTAGGGTAACATTTGAAAAGAGAACTAATCATTTTATCACTCCTAATAGCTTATTCAGCACTGGGCCAAAACGCTCTACACGACCTTCTGGCAACTTCTCCCGGTTTTGATATTCGTATGGCTGACCAACGCGTAGAAAATCTGATTGATCGGTTAGAAGCGAAAAAGACTACCTCCGACATCAACTTCTTAAGAAAAGTATTTGTCGAAACACACAGGAAGTTTCTAAAAAATTACTCTCAGTATACTGACATGAGTGAGATTTTTACTACTGGAAACTATGACTGCCTCACGGCAACTTCTCTTTACAGCATTCTTCTTGATCGGCTGCATTTTGATTATTCTATTATCGAAACTAACTATCACATATTTATTGTCGTGAAGACCTCAAAGGGAGAAGTATTGCTTGAAACAACAGATCTCTGGAATGGATTCGTGACTGATTCAAAAAAAATTGAGCAACGGATTGGCAGTTATAAGCAAAATACTGTGGCCTCACTCCCGGCAAATGATAAAAAATTCTATTTATATCATTTGAATTTATATCACACTCTTCAGCAAGGTCAATTACCTGGCTTGCTTTATTTCAATCAAGCAGTTAAGTCGTTTAATGCTGGTAAATGGGAGCAATGTTCAACTCTTCTTGATAAAGCTCAAGCGATTTATAGTTCGCCCAGAATAGCTGAGCTTACGTTGATTCTTATCGAATCTGTTAAAAACAGTAGGTTAGATGAAGTAAAAAAGAAAGACCTGTTAGATCGATATAGAAATAGTAATCTGTACACTCAGACGATTGCCTCGCGCTAGTTCTCTAAAATTCTGGCTTCTACCCTTCTATTCATCTTATGAGCTTCCTCCGTATTCTCACGACTCAAGGGTTGAGTACCTCCAAAAGCTTTCGTCTTTACTTTGTGCTTACCCACGCCCTTAGAAAGTAAATAATCCTTTACTGCTTCAACTCTTTTCTCAGAAAGATTCATGTTTTTCTTTGGATCCCCTTTAAAGTCAGTATGACCCTCGAGCTGAATAATCATGCTGGTATTCTCATGAAGCATTTTCGCAACCTGATCAAGCTCTGGATAGGAGGAGGCAGTAATATTCGAATTCCCCACCTGGAAAATCAAGTTCTCCAATCGCATCACCTTCCCAACATGATGAGTGGTGCTTGACTCTATCTCCTTGGTAGCACTTGCTGGCAATCCTAATTCTACATTCTGAATAACTCTACGATCACCATCAGCTGTTGCTGGATCCAACAAATACTTTGATGAGCTAAAACCAGGAGCTTCAACAGTAATGGAGTATTTTTCATTATCAAATAGCGGAAACTTATACTCTGTGCCACTTAACAAGCCTACCTTACTTCCATAAGGAAGGCTCTGATAAGAAATTTTGGCTGCTATTGGCTCTTTAGTTATTCCGTTAATAATTTTTCCTTGCGCATAAATGATGGTATCAGCTGATGATTGGCCTATTGCTATGCCTATGCTCATTCCTAATGTCACAAAAAGTAGTGATATCCTTTTCATTTGTTCTACTTAGGTTACAACTTAACAATCTTAAATTCAACTCTTCTGTTTTTCTTCCGCCCTTCTGGAGTTGCATTCGTATCAATTGGCTTAGATTCACCATGGAAAACGACTGCGATTCTTTCCTTTGCAATACCTTTTCCTGTGAGGTATTTACCTACCGCCTTTGCTCTTTGCTCTGAAAGTATAAGATTATAATTCTCCGGCCCTGTTGCATCTGCATGACCGGCTAATTCCACCTGCATCGTGCTCTTCTGATTCATCAAATCAATAATTCGATTAAGCTCAGGAAAAGATTCTGATTTTAATACTGCTTTGTTAAAATCAAAGAAAATATTGTTCAGGACGATCGTTGCGTCTGGCTCAATGGTTGCCAACTCGATTGGAGCAAGCATAATATCTTTGTTAGAAACTACACCATCCTTCTTAAATTCTCTCAAGTCAAGATTTTGGTTCTCTGATATATGACCTTCGGCCTCAGCTCTGAATCCATAATTCTTACCACCGGGCAAATGAATTTCATATTCCCCTGTCTCCGGATTAGTATGGGCAATACCTACTTCTTTTCCGGTGGTCAAGTCTTCATAAATAATCCGAGCACCAATGGGTTTCCCTGTCTTCGCATCAATTAACTTCCCTTTTACAATAACAATCGGTTCAGGACTTAAGAACATAGGCAACTTAACACGAAAGATATCAGTGTTATCTTCTGTTATCCCTTTTGAGTAGTAAGCATACTCGCTAGTGGATGGGATGTTGAAAAACAAATCATCCAACTTTGAGTTGATATCCGGACCCATGTTTTCTGGCTCTGTCCAATTGGTCCACGTATCATCCAAGCGCTTAGAAACATAGACATCATTGCCACCATATCCGCTAAATCCATTGGATGAGAAATATAACGACCTGTCATCGGAAGCCAGGAATGGTGCAGATTCTTCACCCACGGAATTGACTATAGCGCCCAGGTTAAGAGGCTTAGACCATGTACTATCATTTTTAGCAAAGGTTGCATAAAGATCTCTACCTCCTTTTGAATCTTCGCGCTCGACAGACATGATCATGGTCTTGCGAGTATTCGCCAGAAAGTAATTAGCCTTCTCATTATAGTTATAGTCGTCTTCGATATTGATTGGCTTAGGATTGGTCCAGGTTCCACCAACATTGGAACTCAACGAAACACCGGCCAGCATCTTCCCTTTGTCCAGGTATTTATTGCCCAAAACCAATAGCACTGCCTTCCCATCTGGTGTGGCTGAACTTACCGCATTGACAAAATTGGGAAATTCATTGTTAAACTGGGGGCCCATATTCTTAGCCAACATCCATTTACCATCAGGTCCCATTTCTGAATACCATATGTCCTCTTTATCATTTACTCCACCTATATTTTCAGGATGGTTTCTCCTACTGAAATACAGCGTCTTCCCGTCCGGGGATAAGAGTGGATTGAGTTCACTATAGTCGCTATTCACGGTTTTGTCCAGTTGCTCAACCACAATTCCTTTGCTGAGCAAATCCGGTAAATCAATGTTGGCGATAATAGGATAGTTAGAATCTGAAATAGCAACAGCATCCAACGAAAAATAATCCGGTAGTGCGCTGCCATCAAATTCAAGTTTGACAGCTGCCACTTTATAGGTTGTCTTTTCAACAAAAACATTTAGCATCCTTCCTTTTAAGGGTACGGACATTGGGTTGAATGTGTGGATGAGATATTCTTTACCTGTTTCATCATAGATATAAACCTTAAACAAAGAACCCGGATTATAAGACTCTGCAATAGCTATCTGTTGAATACTGATGGGATTGGCATATCCCAGTTTGATAAACTCTGCCCGCTTAGGCTTGTCTGGGGTCCATGCACTAGGGTTTTGACCAGTAGCTGGGAGAACATTTGGCTTTCCAAGGGCTTGCTCAGCGGCATACTGAACGGGAGTTAGCTCCGAAGAAAATTCAATCACTTTAGTTGCCCATTGAACCACCTGAGCGTAAGAGGCAGCGCTAGCTAAAAGAAGGCAAAGAACAGGAAATAGTCGCTTCATTGAATCCGGGAAAGAGTTTGAAAAGTCAATTAAGGGTAAACATAGCTAAAAATTTAAAAATTGCCGAAAACAGGGTGCCTATTCCCCTCACCTAAATGAAGTAAAGAGATTATTCGAAGGGAAAATAAGTGCTATTCTAGTGAAGTCTTGTTGAAGAGCAGGAATCCTGCGTGAAATAGTACTCCTACTGGGTTCTCATCATTATCCTGGTAATTGATGCTCAAACTCAAGGGGCCAATGGTAGAGTGTAGAACTAACCCCGCAGTTCCGGCAAAGAAAATACGGGTAAATTCCTGATCAAGAACAGCCTCTTGATTACTATTTGAAACTATTGCCTCCAAAGGTTTAAATACATATCCTTCCAGTCTAAAGTCTAGGTTCTTTCTTAAGTTAAAAACGTTTCGCCATCCACCAGCTATATAATTGAAGGCTCGGAAATTTTCTAACAAGAATGTACGGCTATCCTGGAGTGGAAAGAATCCAGGTGCATTGATTATGGTTCCTGTATAGTTAGAGAAAACGGGTTGGTTGGAAAGCACGCCTTCAAATAGATACCCCGAGCTATAAAATCCCGTCTTAAAATATTGTTCCATAGAGACTTTAAAGCGTATCCAGGATCTCTTATTTTCCTCTGACAGGTCTTTTACAGAGGTTGATCCATATTCAATTTTCTCGATTAGATCAAAATAGTCAAGTGAAAACTGATAGGACTTTCCTTCCGAAGCATATTGCTTTCTATTCAGAGTCTTGGTCGCGAGCGTGAGGCCAGTCCTGTATCCGGACAATCTTAGTTCATCGAGGGTATCAGTAGAAACCAATACTTTTGAATCAATGTATTTGTCAAGATTGTTAATATAACTGCCACTGATGTGGGCCTTGTATTGCCTGCCCACAGGTATTCCGGTTGACATTCCAATCTGACGGTCTATGCGATACAGTACAGTAGGAGTGAATTTTTTAACTACAATGTCCTTCCCTTCCAAGTAATCCCATGAATTTACCGTCCCTTCCGGTTCAAGATAAAATCTTCCAATATTCGGAAAATCGATTCGGGCCTTACCCTGAATAGACTTATAAAAATTTCCCGTATGAAAGCTCAGGTTGGTGTGAGTTAGCAATCTGTTAAAATAATAATAATTAAGGCCTAAATAAATGTTGCTGATGCCACGACTTGCAATCACCCCGCCAAAGTCCACAAGAAAATTATTCTGCGGTCGCTTTGAAAGTTGGAAGTTGAATGTCTGAGAAAGAGAATCAAAAGTAAAATTGGAATAAATGTTTTTGAAATAATCTTCCGAGACTACCTTATAATAGCCTGTTTTTATATCGCTAAAGTACAGAGGCCTTTTACCTGATCCAAAGAAGCGATTTAGGTAACGTTGTTGACGGGAATTAAATCCTTCAAACTGTATTTTACTAACACGAAGAGGATGAGTTCTATTGTTAAATTTATTTCTTGCAGCCGCCACCGCCTCACACGTTATTCGCGAAGCAATCTTCGCCTTTATCTCCGGCATCTGGCGGATCGTTTGTGCATAACCACTATCAATAATGCTCCTGGCCTGGCTGAAGTCAAAGGAGGTAAATGGTTTCAAATCAGGTTGAAGGTAAACCCCTGTCGAAGGAACCTGCTTTGGGTCTGACTTATCTAAGAGCATGTATAGTAAAGATCTTGAAATTAGTTGCTCATCCTCGTCATAAGGATACTCGTCATAAATCTTGGTAGATACATTGCATCCTATGATGACATCCGGGTTGAATTCGTTTTGTGCTACATCCACCGGAAAATTATTATAAACTCCACCATCATACAAATACTTGCCTTCGAATCGAATAGGATTGTAGAAAAAAGGAACCGTCTGAGTGGCGCGTAAGGCGCTGCTGAGAATTCCCTTTTTAAGGATTACTTCGTTTTGTGTAAAAATGTCAGATGCCATTACGCGCAACGGAATAAATAAGCTGTCAAAATTATTTTTCGCAATAGCAGAAGGAGATGCAAATTTTTCTGCCAGCGCAAAATTCAAAGAGATGTCACTGGCAATGCTTGTGTTTAACTGAAATGTATTTAATGAATCGAGTGAAAGATTCAACCTAAAAAACGAGGGATGCGCATCGTTCTTGTTATAATAATAGTTGTTCTTATTGTCCAGTTTTCCATTGATCCAATAGGAAAAGTCTTCTGACAAGACCATCTCTTCAATTTGATTGGGGCTATAGCCAGCTGCATAACAGCCTGCAATAATACCTCCCATAGACGTTCCTACAATGTAATCGATAGGGATTTCATTTTCTTCCAATGCTTTTAATACTCCAACATGAGCAAGGCCCTTGGCGGCTCCTCCACTGAACACCACCCCTACCTTTTGCGCTAAAGAAGCGAAAGTGCTGAGTAAAAAGATGAATAGGGTAAATCCGCAGCGCATCATTATCTTATACGTAAAGATGATACGTTTAATTTCACCTTTGGTAATAAATTAGTTGAAAATATTGTGAGAGGGATACCGAAAATTATCGGGCCGCTACAATTTCAGATACGGTTGGGGCGAAGGGAATTAGTTCTAGCCGTTGGATTAGTTCCTGTTTTATCTTTTCAAATTGCCCACTATTCTCTGGCTTGATGGGTTGTGATGGAGGCAATTCAACACGCAATGCATCTACTTGAACACCATTTCTCCAAAACCGATAACAAACATGAGGGCCTGTGGCAAGTCCTGTGCTGCCTACATAGCCTATGGTTTGCCCTTGACGAACACGAGCACCTGGAGTAATGCCCGCCCCGATTTTAGACATATGCAGGTAGGCTGTAGTATACGTTCCATTGTGGCGAACTTTTACATAGTTACCATTATTGGTTTTATACTGAGCTTCTTCAATTACTCCATCCCCTACTGAGCGGATGGGTGTACCTGTAGGGGCAGCAAAGTCTGTTCCTAAATGAGCACGAAAAACTTTTGCCACCGGATGGAACCGATTACGATTGTATCTGGAACTAATGCGCGTGAATTCAATCGGATATTTTAGCAAGGCCTTTCTCAAACTCTTCCCCTCTTCATCAAAATAATCCGGACCATCACCTTGATCAAATGGAAATGCGTAATAGCCATTGCCTGAGTGTTCAAAATAAATTGCCAAAATATTCCCAATACTGATCGGCTTGTCTTCTACCCGATTTTCTTCATAGATCAATTTAAATTTGTCTCCTTTTTGCAATCGTTGAAAATCTACTTGCCAGGCATAGATATCTACAAATTTGTTAGTGAGTTCGTGTGAAATGCCAAGGGCGTCAATCGTTTGTGCTAGTGAAAATTGAATTTCCCCTACCATTGTCTTTTCTAATGTAGTGACTTCTCGGTGACAAACCTCTACCAGCAGAGAATCCTTAAAATGGAAAATGACATAGTCAATCAGATTGGGTTCATAGATCAGCGCCTTTACCGTTTGAAGCGAATCGTGTTCCGTTACTAATGTATATTTCTTTCCAGCCGAAATCTTTCGGAAATCAAACGTTTTTCTCGGCAATAAATTCAATTCTCTCAATACCTCTGGACTGACGAAATGGTTATCGATTAAATCAGTAAATCGTTGATTTTTTTTTACGATATCTTCAGTTACATGAAGATCATTGACCACCATACCAAAAAGCACAATGGGTTTTATAACTTCACGCTCAACCCGCTTGACCGAATCTACTTTTGCATAATCTCCTTGTCTTGAGAATAGAGAAGTGTTATTATTTAAAAAAGTGAATGCGATAACAAGCACCACTACTATTCCAATAGCTGCCAAAAGCTTTTTTATCCAGGGTAGCATTAGAAGTTTTATCCTCAAAAAAATCGAATTAATAATAAAATAGCCTGACTACATCCGGAATGGTAACATTAGGAGCTTAAGGATACAGCTCCTTGTATTTCTTCTTCCCTGATTCCAAAAACCTAACAAAGCTTTCTACACTTCGGTCATAACCATAAGGCCAGGCCAATACTTTTTCATCCTTACCTACGAGAACGTAAAAGGGTTGTGCGTTATTTTCAAGATTCGCTATCTGCAAGTCAGCATTTTGTTTGCCGATTGTTTTTTTTACTTTGTTATCATAATTAGAAGTAAACCATTGCTCCTTCGGCAATTCGGTTTTATCATCCACATACAAAGCTGCTATCACAAAGTCATTTTGTAAACGTTCCAATACTTGCGGATCGCTCCATACCACTGCCTCCATCTCTCGGCAATTGGTACACCCATGTCCTGTGAAATCAATAAACAAAGGCTTCCCCTGCTGCCGTGCGCAAGCCAGTGCCTGATCATAATCATAATATCCTTGCAGGCCATGAGGCAAATGGAGAAAATCTTCATACTTCGGCATCTCACAAATTTCATTGATGGTGGTCTTGCGTGTCATAGAAACGAGATCGAAGTCGTGCGTGTACATAGGGGGCAGGTAGCCGGCTAATCCTTTGAGTGGAGCACCCCACATACCGGGCATTAAGTAAAGCACAAATGAAAATGTGGCCGTTGCCAGCAATAATCTTGGAACCGTGATCTTATCTACCATACTATCGTGAGGCAAGCGAATCTTTCCTAAAAAATAAAATCCCATTAGAATAAAAATGACAATCCAGAGAGCAATATTGATATCACGATCTAAAAGTCCCCAATGGTAAGCCTGATCGGCTATGCTGAAGAACTTTAAACATAAGGCCAGTTCCAAAAACCCTAACGTTACCTTCACAGAATTTAACCAGCCTCCGGATTTCGGTAAACTTTTTATCCACTCCGGAAAAATTGCGAACAACGTAAAAGGAATTGCAAATGCCAATGAATAGAAGAACATGGCCAAGACGGGCTTTAGGATTTGCCCACTGGCGGTTAAAAACAAAACGCTGCCTACAATCGGTACCGTGCAACTGAATGAAACAAGCACCAGAGTGGCAGCCATAAAAAATATTCCAATGAGCCCGCCTTTTTCAGCTTGCTGATCTGCTTTGTTTACTAACTGATGAGGTGCATTGATTTCAAATAATCCGAAAAAGGAAAGAGCAAAGACAATAAAAATAACAAAGACAAAAAGATTGGGTGCCCAATGCGTGGCCAGTGCATTAAGGCCATCCGTCCCCAACAACACAGCAAAGAGTGTTCCCGCTGAGGTATAAATCGCTACAATAGAAATTCCAAAGATCAATGCTTTTTTAACTCCCTGACTTCGCGATTGATTATCCTTCAAAAAGAAGGTCACCGTCATCGGTATCATTGGAAACACACAAGGGGTTATTAAAGACGTGAGCCCCACAATAAACGCGAAGATCAAATAACCGAGGAAAGATTTTTCCTCCAGCGCTGATTCTCCTTCCAAAATTGTTTTGTCTAATACCGGTCCTGAACTCTTAGTGTCATTCACCAAGGAGGTTTGACTTATTGTAACAGGATTTGCGGCCGAATCCGGTGTGCCCTCTTGCTTACTAGTTCCCTTCTTTTTGTTTTTATCCTCTATTCCGGTTGCCCAGATTTGATCAAAGACAAACTCATCATCAAATGGAATGCACTTTCCATCGACATCCGTGCACACCTGGTATTCATAACTTCCTTCTATTCTCGGATTCGCAGTGAGTAGTTTTATTTTTTGCCTGAATTCTCCTGTCTTCTTAAAAATCTTAACATCGCAATCAAAGACATCATCATGCTTTGGTAATGGATTGACCGGGACAATTTTCCCAACCAGTGAATAGCCCGCGTTTGGTTTAAAATGAAATGTAGTCACCATGGGACCGCATTCAGGATCAAAATCACTGGAGTAGAGATACCAGTCTTTATCAATCGTGGCGCGAAAGATTAATTCAATTTCATTTCCTGCAACCACTTTGTCTGACGAGACAGCCGTTGTCCATTTGGCGGGTTGAAGAATCTGGGCCGTCAGTGAGTGTACGCTTACGGACAGAATAATGCCAAGTAGAGTCTTCTTTACATTCATATTTTCAAATAGTAACGTAAAAGTAATGAAGAGAATGTCAAACTAAGCGACCCTGATTACCATCTCTCTGTTGGATATTAAAATAATCGGTAATTTTAAGCACAGTTCAGCAACTAATTGGCTGAAATACCGTCTCACAGTAACGCATTAACTAAAATTTAACAACTATAACCCCTATCGTATGAATCGTAAGTTTTTATTTTCTCTTGTTGCAGTTGCTTTCGCCTTCGCTGCGAATGCACAAACTGCTGATGAAATTCTTGTTAAGTATTTTGAAAATACAGGCGGCCTTGACAAATGGAAAGCATTGCAAGGGGTAAAAATATCTGCTAAAGTAAATCAGGGAGGGTTGGAAATTCCACTAGAAATTGTGCAGTTGAAAGATGGCCGTCAAATGACCACGATTACTTTTCAAGGCAAAGAGATTAAGCAAGGAGTTTATGATGGCTCCACTCTTTGGGCTACCAATTTCATTAATATGAAAGCAGAAAAAAGTGATGCCGAGGCCACCGAAAATTTCAAACAAGACATTGGCGAATTTCCAGATCCGTTTTTGAATTATAAAGAAAGAGGTTTAAAAGTAGAATTGCTTGGCAAGGAAACTGTAGATGGTTCTGAAACCTTTAAAATTAAACTGACTAAGAAGCCCATCAAGGTAGACGGCAAAGTAACGGACAATGTGATCTATTTCTTTTTTGACACTGAAAACTTTGTTCCCCTTATGTCAGAAGCTGAAATAACATCCGGACAGGGAAAGGGCATGATCTCACAAACTAAAATGAGCGATTATCAGGAAGTAAATGGTTTGATGATGGCATTTTCTATGACACAAGGTATAAAGGGACAGGGTGGTCAGCCCGTTACAGTGAGTGCTATCGAGCTAAATCCTAAAGTTGATGCAACCGGTTTTGCTTTCCCAGCAGAAAAATAAGCGACCTCGGTAAAATGTATCAGCTTGAAATTTAAGTAAGCTATTCTGAAGAGCAGACATTATCCGTCTGCTTTTCTTTTTTAACTAAACAATACACCATGAAAAAATTATTATACACCGTATTCCTTTCCTCTTTGTTAGTTGCATCGTATGCGCAGCAGGAGGCTATTAATAAAGGCAAAGAAGTATTTGGCGATCTCCGGGCACGACACATTGGCCCGGCTTTAATGAGCGGTCGCATTACCGATTTAGAACTACACCCGACCAACGACAGGGTTATTTATGCAGGAACTGCCGGTGGTGGTGTCTGGAAAAGTAACAATGGCGGTGCTACCTTCAATCCCATCTTTGATGATTATTGTCAGTCGATTGGTGTGGTGGAAATTGATCCTTCCAACCCCGATAATAATATATGGGTAGGCACAGGAGAAACGTGGACCCGCAATAGTGTTTCTGTTGGTGATGGATTGTATAAGACGATTGATGGTGGTACCAACTGGATTAAAATGGGGCTTGAAAACTCTGAACGAATTGCAGGCATACAGGTAAATCCAAAGAACCCGGACGAAGTATATGTAGCCTCACTCGGCCCACTTTGGAGTGACAGCGAAGACCGTGGCCTCTATAAAACAACAGACGGTGGAAAAACGTGGAATAAAATCCTCTATGTTGATAAAACTACCGGCTGCAGTGATCTTATGCTTGATCCAAAAGATCCCAATATTGTCTATGCTACTTTTTGGGAAGTAAGAAGGCAGCCTTGGGCATTCAATTCGGGTGGAATTAATAGTGCAGTGTATAAATCCACCGATGCCGGAAAGACTTTTAACAAAATCCATAATGGCTTCCCGAAAGGGAAGCTGGGAAGACTTGCCATTGCGGTAGCTCCTTCCAACTCAAATATTCTTTATACGGTTATCGAATCGGAACAAGACAAAGACAAAGGATTGTATCGGAGCGATGATGCAGGAGCAAGTTGGAAACAACTCAACAATGACTTCGGAATTGTAGTGCGCCCTTTTTATTTCTCACGCATTGAAGTAGACCCAAGAAATCCTGATGTAGTGGTGAAGGCAGGCCTGTTAGGTTCTATCTCACGCGATGGTGGAAAGACTTTTAAGAACCTCGGCCCCAACCACTCTGATGTACATGACATTGTTTTTGACATACACAATTCTGACAGGATGCATATCGCAACGGATGGCGGTATCTATCGCTCATGGGATGGTGGCACTACACTGGAAATCACCGAGAACATTCCTGTATCACAGTTCTATCATGTAAGTGTGGATAATGAAGAGCCTTACAATGTCTATGGCGGCTTACAAGATAATAATTGCTGGTACGGCCCTTCCTCCTCTCCCGGTGGTGTTGAAGCCCGCGACTGGAATCGTGTTGGCTTTGGTGATGGGTATCGTGTTTACAGGCACCCCACCAAAAAATTAATTTATTCTGAAATGCAGGGTGCTGAGAATGTGTGGCGCTATGATCCTGCAAAAGATCAGGCAAAGACAGTTCAACCGCTTGCCGAAAAAGGAGACCCCAAACTTCGTTTTAATTGGAATGCGGCCATGGCCATCAGCGCAAACAAACCCGATCGTTTTTATATGGGAAGTCAGTTTGTACATCGCTCCGAAGACATGGGAGAAACGTGGGTAAAAATTTCACCTGATCTGACAACCAACGATCCTAAGAAACAGAATCAGGAAGACTCTGGTGGTTTATCAAAAGATAATTCAGGTGCCGAAAATCATTGTACCATTTTTACCATTGCTGAGTCGCCTCTGGATGAAAATGTTATCTGGGTAGGAACAGATGATGGCAATGTGCAGATAACTAAGGATGGCGGTAAGACATGGGCAAATGTTGTTGCCAACATCAGCGGACTCCCAAAAAACACGATGGCTTATCACATTGAAGCAAGTGTTTTCAATAAAGGTAATGCCTATGCTGTTTTTACCGGATATCAAACCGGAGATAAGAACACGTATGTTTATAAGACAACGGACTTCGGTGCGAGTTGGAAGTCGATTGTCACACCCGATATCTATGGGTTTGCCAGAAACATCCAGGAAGATTATGAAAATGAAAACCTGTTGTTCTTAGGGACTGAGTTTGGATTGTTCATCACCTTGAATGGCGGAAAGAACTGGTACAAGTTCACCAAAAACATGCCTGCTGCAAATGTTCATTTTATCGAATTGCATAAGAAGACCAATGACTTGGTGATGGCAACGCACGGTCGCGGAGTCATCATCATTGATGATATCAGTCCCTTGCGCCAGCTTACCGAAGAGAACATGAACAAGGAACTTCATTTCTTCACGGCCAAGCCAACGACTATCGCAGAGACTAATGGTTTTGGAAGTACCAGCACGGAGACACAATTCATTGGAGAAAATCCAAGTAGCGCTGCCCGGATTGTGTATTACCTTAAGAAGAGACATACCCTCGGGAAAATGTCATTGGAAATTCAGGACGCCAACGGAAACAAGGTCACCGAATTGGGTTCCGGAAAATCAAAAGGTATAAACGTGGTAGAATGGAATTACAACATGAAGCCACCCAAAATGGCGGCTGCCAAAACTTTTGCATTCGGTGGATTTACTTCGCCACGTGTTCCTGCCGGTACCTACAAAGTAGTGATTCAGAAAGGAAAAGAAACGTATACCAATGATCTGGTGATTCAATACGATCCAAAGTCTGAAATATCATTGGCCGATCGTAAGCTTCAGGAAGCAGCTACCAAAAAACTATACGACATGTCGCAGGAACTGGCGTATATGGTTTACACTTTGGATGA
>JANNRV010000155.1:0-23018 GCA_031401775.1 Bacteroidia bacterium
AATAAGTGGAGCAACAGCAGCTTCGGCAGGGGGTAAAACAGAGCAACCTAAGACAGAAGTAGCAACAGCAGTGGCACAGAAAATTGACACTACAGGAATTAAAGCTGAAATTGTTTTGATGCCCAAGATGAGCGATACCATGGCGGAAGGAGTAATTGCCGCCTGGCATAAAAAGATAGGAGATTCTGTCAAGTCCGGAGAGCTAATGGCAGAGATTGAAACAGACAAGGCTACGATGGAGTATGAATCCTATAATACGGGGACTGTGCTTTATCTTGGTGCTAAAGAAAAAGAATCTGTAAAAGTGAATGGCGTACTCGCTATAGTAGGTGAGAAGGGAGCAGATTGGCAAACACTATTGAAAGCTCATGAATCAAAAGGATCAACTACAGAACAGCCTGATCAGGCTTCCAGTTCTGTACAGTCTAATTTAAATTCGCCTGTTCCCGCTGTAGTACAGACAGCATCAAGCAATGGAAGAATAAAAGCATCACCTTTGGCCAAGAAGATAGCCAAAGATATGGGCTATGATATTAGTAAAATACAAGGTAGCGGAGAACATGGGCGTATCACGAAGAGCGATGTAGAGAAATTCAAACCATCTTCATCACCGTCTTCAGTCCAAAGTAAAACGGCAAGTTCTGCACCTGTTGTTCTTCCATCTGTGGTTGGCACCGAGGGCTTTGAGGAAATTGCAGTTTCTCAGATGAGGAAGACCATTGCCCGAAGACTCTCGGAAAGCAAATTTACTGCGCCTCATTTTTACCTCACCATGGAGATCAACATGGATAAGGCCATTGAGGCACGTAAGAGTATCAATGAGGTTTCGCCCATCAAGATTTCTTTTAATGACATGGTGATCAAGTCTGTGGCTGCAGCGATTCGGCAAAATCCTGATGTCAATGTAAGTTGGCTGGGAGAGAAGATGAGAAAGAACCATCATATTCATATTGGCGTGGCAGTTGCCGTAAAAGACGGGCTATTAGTTCCCGTAGTTCGTTTTGCCGATAATAAATCACTTTCACATATAGCGGTAGAAGTAAAAGATTTGGCTCAAAAAGCCCATGATAAAAAGCTTCAACCGAGCGATTGGGAAGGTAGCACCTTTACTATTTCTAATTTGGGCATGTTTGGCATTGAAGACTTTACGGCCATCATTAACACTCCAGATGCTTGCATTCTTGCCGTAGGCGGAATCAAAGAGACAGCCATTGTAAAAAATGGACAACTTGTGCCTGGTAATGTGATGAAAGTAACATTGTCCTGCGATCATCGTGCTGTGGATGGTGCCGTTGGCGCAGCCTTTCTCAAAACCTTTAAAGGACTTTTAGAAGATCCTGTCAGGATTTTGATTTAATAGCTTCATGCAGAAAATTCATTCCACAACCATTCTCGCAGTTCTTCACAATGGTCAGGTTGCCATTGGTGGCGATGGTCAGGCCACAATGGGCAATACCATTGCGAAGAGCAACGTAAAAAAAATACGAAAACTTCAGGATGGCAAAATAGTGACAGGCTTTGCCGGTTCAACAGCTGATGCCTTTACACTTCTGGATCGCTTTGACGAGAAGTTAAATAGCTATGGAGGAAATATGAAGCGAGCAGCCATCGAGCTGGCAAAAGATTGGCGGATGGATCGCTACCTAAGACGACTGGAGGCGATGCTTATTACAGCCAATAAAGAAGAAATATTAGTTTTATCAGGAACAGGCGATGTATTGGAACCTGACAATCAGGTAGCAGCCATTGGTTCAGGAGCCATGTATGCTCAATCTGCAGCCCTTGCTTTGAAAAAACATGCCCCTCATCTGACAGCAGAAGAAATCGTGAAAGAGAGTCTTCACATTGCAGCAGACATTTGCATCTATACCAATCACAATCTTGTTATTGAGAAGTTGGGTTGAAAGTGGTTGATATCAAGAATACGCTTTATCAATTGCTTTTTTTATCACTTTACAGGCAATCCCTATTTCTTCGTCTGAAATGGTGAGCGGAGGAGCAATCCTAAAACTATCGGGGCAGGAAAGAAACCAGAAGCAAATCACACCATTTTTTATCGCCTCTTCTACAATTTTCTGAACGCGATCTTCAGAATCGAAATCAATGGCAAACATCAATCCAATCCGTCTTATTTCCTTAATGCCCGAATGCTGAAGCAGCTTTTCACATAGTTCTCCTTTCCGCTCGACTTGATCTAAAAGTTTCTCTTCTTCGATAACATTAAGTGTTGCTAAAGCAGAAGCGCAGCAAACCGGGTTGCCTCCAAACGTTGTAATGTGACCCAGCATGGGATCATGAGTAAGGGAACTCATAATCTCTTTGCTGGAGATAAATGCACCAATGGGCAAGCCGCCACCAAAAGCCTTGGCAATAGTAAGCATGTCAGGTATGATGCCATAATGTTCAAAAGCAAATAACTTACCCGTCCTGCCCATACCACATTGAATTTCATCGAGGATTAAGAGCGCTCCCGTTTCATTGCATTTTTTTCTCAAGGCAATGAGGTATTCTCTGGAAGGAATTCGCACGCCTGCATCTCCCTGAATAGTTTCCACAATAACACATGCTGTCTTTTCAGTAATCTGCTCGATGTCATCCGGATTATTAAATTCAATAAATTTTACATCCGGTAACAGCGGACGAAAGGAATTCTTCTTAACCTCATTTCCCGAAACGCTCAAGGAGCCATGGGTACTTCCATGATAGGATTTGTGGAATGAGACAATCTCTGTTCTTCCAGTAAATCGCTTGGCAAGTTTCAAAGCGCCTTCGTTGGCTTCTGTTCCTGAGTTGACAAAATAGACGCAATTGAGGTTTGCTGGTAATAGCTCTGTCAACTTTTTAGCTAATAGATTGGGGAAAGATTGGATATATTCACCGTAGGCCATGACATGGAGATGTTTATCCAATTGTTCTTTGATCGCCTTAATTACTTTGGGATGGCGGTGACCAATATTGCTTACTGCAATACCGGAAATTAAATCAATGTATTTTTTCCCATCAGGACTATAGAGATAGACTCCTTCTGCTCGCTCAATAGGTAGGAGCAAGGGATGGGGACTGGTTTGTGCCAAGTGATTAAGAAATAGTTCGGGACTAAACTCCATCTGGTAAAACTAATGGATGCGGAACAAAGATTTTGGCTTAAAAAGAAAAAACCTCACCGGTTTCCCAAATGAGGCTTATTAACCAAACACCTATTTTAATTATCAGTTTTTAATTTCGATCTGCTGGAGTATCAATTTCAGCCTGAGGCTTGTATTTCGGTTTACGATTGAGGAATGCAAAATGCTGAGCCCGCGGCTTTTGCATTCTCTTTTTATTGAGAATGGTACACACATTGTCCGCCTGTCTGATTTGAGTTTTGTACCGTGCCTTGAAGTGCTTTGTTTTCGCGCGATGAAACTGATCCTGAGCGCCAACCGCTGATGAAATGAGAATGCCGATTAAAATTGCCATAAGTAATACCACAATTTGCGTTAGCCTGGTTTTTAGATCACCGTTGGAAATTCCGTTCGATTGCTGCTCCATATCCTTTCACATTTAGCGTAGATCCAATGCAAATGTGATAGGTTTTGATTTCCTTTTTTATGCAATTCAGGGCTAAAACCTACATCAGTAGAGTAAGATTAATTTCTAAGCCCAAGTTGTAAGGAGCTGCTCATTTTTAGGTATTTCAGGAGATTGTCAACTGTACGACTCGATCGATCTTAAATATTCGATAGGTTTGAAGAAAATGTAACATGGCAGCCAAAACGGGTATTTTAGTTTTTACCGTCTTTTACCTCTCGAGTTGTATTGGGGTGGACCAATTGGACGATGTTATCCGTGACCCCATAGCTAGGATTGTAAATAATGGGTCTGACAAAATAATTATCGTAGATGAAAGGGGCGAGAGAACAACAAGTGGTGACTCTGCTCTTTTGGAGTTGCAGAAGGGTCAAAAGCAATTTGTGGAGGTTGAATATCTAAATCAGTATGGCGTAAAGGAACTTCCTAATGTGATTTGGGAAGTCAGCAACGGCACCGTGGCTTCTGTATCCAGTAATGAAATTACCGCCCTGACAGTTGGAAGTACTTTGATCACAGGGTCAATTGGCGATGCTAAAGTCAAAATAAGTCTAACGGTCATTGGTGCCGTGGCCAATGTCATAGCTTCAGGGAAACTGGTGGTTATGGATAATGCAGGAGGCATATTAGCAAAAGGACCTTTTGCTTTACTTGGATTACAAAAATCTGAAAAGCAATTGGTTACACTGGAATATTTAAATGAATTTGGAGTAAAGGAAGACAAAACTTTTACGTGGATAGTCGAAAAGCCTTCGGTGGCATCAGTCTCTTCTAACAATGAAATTACTGCCTTGGCTGCTGGCACTACGCTACTCAGTGCAACGACAGGTGATGCTAGTATCAGAATTAATTTGACGGTGGTAGAAAATAGTAATGATGTGGCGAGCGTAATTCTTGCTCCACCAGCTAGCTCTACATTAGGAGTATCCGAAACAGCTCAGCTTACTGCTACCTTAAAGAATTCTAATAATGAAAATTTGTCTAGTAATGGACAGACCATAGAATGGTTCAACGAAAATTCAAGTATCCTCACGGTAAGCTCTACTGGCCTTGTGACTGCCAAAGCGGAAGGCGTGGCCGAAGTGCATGCAAAAGCAAATGGCAGTATTAAGAGCAATTCAATAAAGTTTACTGTTTTACTTTCATCCGCTGCAAGTTCACGAACGGGAACCTTCCAAAGTGCAGGCGGATATTCAGCTGCAGGAAGTGTAAGCGTAACCGAAATGGCAGGTAATTTGGTGGTTAGTTTGGGTGCCGATTATGAGGCGAGTGTCGCCTTGGGCACTTATATATATCTGGCGAATTCCACTTTCGGTGGAAGCGTTAAGTCAGCAGGCTTGGAATTGGGTCAGTGGAGTAGCGGAGCAAAAACCTTTCAAGCGCCAGGGGTAACGCTTAATCAATACAAGTATGTAGTTGTATTATGCAAACCGGCTAGCGTAACCTTTGGCTTTGCTGAGCTAAACCCATAATAGAATCCATTTTATGATCAGGAAATCATCAACTATTATTCTGTTTTTGTCCATTGGTCTCACAACTGCTTATGGAGGAGGAGGCTGGCCGCAACCAAAAGGCAATGGATATTTTAAATTATCGCAGAACTTTATTATCTCACCCTATTACTATAGCCCAAGTGGTGAGATCATTGATATTACTACCATCAGCCTTTATACAACAAGCGTCTATGCTGAGTATGGCTTTACAAGCCGCATAACTGGCATTCTTTATTTTCCTTTTTTTGTACGTAATACATTGAACGAAGTGCAATATAGTCCGAGCGGCCAAATTGAACCTGGCGATTCCTTTCAATCCATAGGAGATACAGATATTAGTGTGAAGTATGCTCTCGTAGTTAATAAACCAATTGTGGTAAGCGCCACTTTACTTTTAGGTTTGCCTTTGGGCGAAACGGCTGGCGGGAATTCTCAAATATTGCAGAGCGGAGATGGTGAGTTCAATCAAATGGTACGGATTGATGCGAGTCATTCTTTTCATCCTAAGCCTGTTTATGTTTCTGCCTACGCGGCTTTCAATAACCGCACCAATGGATTTTCTGACGAACTGCGCTTTGGTGCTGAAGTTGGGCTGATCTTAAAAAAGTTTATTCCTATCTTAAAATTGAATATCGTAGAATCACTTTATAATGGAGAAGGTAGTGAATCCACTCAGAATGGAGTATTCTCCAACAATACAGAATACATTTCTCCGACTCTGGAATTAAATTATCAGGTTACAGAAAAGATTGGAATTTCAGGATCAGGAGGTTTTGCATTGACAGGCAGAAACATATTAGCAGCGCCTAATTGGAGCTTTGGTGCCTATTTGAAATTCTAAATAGGTGAGTAACTAAAAATGGCGCCTTTTAGAGCGCCATTTTTTATTCAATAGTTCAGAAAATCATTTTAACTTCGCCATCTCCTGAACCAGATCAATCAACTTAGTGGAGTAGCCCCACTCATTATCATACCAGGCTACCACTTTTACAAAATTGTCATTTAAGGCAATTCCGGCTTTCGCATCAAAAATAGAAGTACGGGAATCGCCAAGGAAATCCTGGGAAACAACATCGTCTTCGGTATAGCCCAATATGCCTTTGAGTTCACCCTCAGAGGCTTCTTTCATAGCAGCTTTAATGGTTTCATAAGAAGCGGGCTTTGACAAACGTACCGTTAAGTCAACTACAGAAACATCAGCAACGGGTACGCGGAATGACATTCCGGTAAGTTTACCTTTCAAAGCGGGTATCACCAGCGCTACTGCCTTTGCTGCACCGGTTGAAGATGGAATGATATTTTGGTATCCACCTCTTCCGCCTCTCCAGTCTTTGTTGGAAGGGCTGTCTACGGTTTTTTGTGTTGCTGTTACGGCATGCACGGTGCTCATCAATCCTTCGAGTATGCCGAATTTATCATTCAATACTTTAGCAAGTGGAGCCAGGCAATTTGTAGTACAAGACGCGTTAGAAACAATGGTATCCTCTGATTTTAAAAGTTTATGATTCACGCCCATGACAAACGTAGGGGTGTCATCTTTAGCAGGAGCTGACATTACCACTTTCTTTGCTCCGGCAGTAATGTGTTTTTGTGCATCTGCCTTGGTAAGAAATAATCCTGTTGATTCCACAATTATTTCAGCTCCTACTTCTGACCACTTCAAATTAGCAGGATCTTTTTCAGCGGTTACTCGTATGGTCTTGCCATTGACGACCAAGTGACCATCCTTCACAGAGACAGTTCCTTCAAATTTACCATGGGTTGAGTCGTACTGGAGCATGTACGCCATGTAGGCGGGATCCACCAGATCATTAATCCCAACTACCTCCATATCGGGTCGGCTGACAGCAGCCCTAAAAGCCAGACGGCCAATACGACCGAATCCATTGATGCCAATTTTTGTCATTTTGAGTTTTTGTTAGATTAAATTAAAGCCAAAAATAAAGGACAGGAAGGCCAAAACCAACCTTCAATTTTAGGTTATAAGTAAATTCATTCCTTAAACCCGAAATATGCATTAGAGATGCATATTTCGCCCAAAGGGTTGACGAAAACATTGTAAAAACAATGTTTTGTCAAGGTTAAACCCTGACAATGAAAATCACCAATTTGGTCTTTGGCATAGGGTTTAAGTTGTTGATTTTCATTCGTCAATTATGCAATAGAATTTTCTATTGCATAATCCGGGTTAAAAGTTTCAGTGACCCCCAATTGACTTGAAAAGAACTCAACCGTTGGAATTATTTTAGACTGACTTTTGTAAATCTACGGGGTAAATCTATCTTTGCGACACTTTTCCGGAAAATGGCCCGTTCGTCTAACGGTTAGGACCTCAGATTTTCATTCTGGTAATAGGGGTTCGATTCCCCTACGGGCTACTTCGGTGGGCATCAATTTTTTTTTATTTTGATGCCCATTTTTTTCCCGATGTTTTCCCGCTTGTGAATTCACCAAGTAAATCTGTTTCAAACAGACTCAGCGTATTGCTCTCTTCTCCTAGTTCAAAATTTCAATGTGCTCAGCGAATTTCTTTGATAGGTAAAAAATATCCTATTCCGTAAGTATCCTTCTATCCTTCACTCTGCTTATTGGATAGCATTGTTCAATGAAGACTGCACAATCATTGTTTTGCAACGCATCCAAAAACTCGCTGATACTGATTGCCGCAATGATCTCAACGTTGACGTTTGCCCAAGTCAGGCAACACACGGCAAAAAGAACGTTTTCACCTCCGAAAATTGATGGTTATTTATCCGACTCCGTTTGGGCTCACGCTCCGGTAGCGAAGGATTTCCTAACCAATGAACCTGTATTTGGTAAAGAACCGGGTCAAAAAACGGAGGTCAGGTTTCTCTATGATGATGAAGCTATCTATGCAGCCTATTATTTGTATGATACGGAGCCATCGAAGATTATTTCTCTACTCAATGAGAGAGACCGGACTATTCTGGCAGACGAAATGATGATGGGCATTGACACCTACAATGATAAAACAAGTGCATTCCGGTTTCAGGTCACCGCTGCGGGTGTGCAAACCGACCGAGTTATGTCTCCGTTTATACCGAATTCTGATAAAAGTTGGGATGCTGTCTGGCAAAGTGCAGTTTCTATAGATGATTGTGGTTGGTATGTAGAAATGAGAATTCCATTTACAGCGTTGCGATTTCCAAAGAAAGACATTCAGGAATGGGGCATTCAGTTCGGCAGATACGTTGGGCGCACGGGAGAATTCACGACTTGGTCACCTGTAAATCCAAATATAGGGGGAGGCCCTATGCGCCAATGGGGGCTTCTTCAAAATGTGAAAAATGTCAAGCCGAAAGTCAGACTTTCTTTATGGCCTTACTTCACATTGGGTTGGCAACGAAATTCGGCATCGGCATCAGGAAATAATATCAATCGGTTTACTTACACACCATTTTATTCAGGAGGTATGGATTTAAAATATGGTATTAATCAAAGTTATACGTTAGATATGACCTTGGTGCCTGATTTCAGTCAGGTACAGAGCGATAACACAATTCTGAATCTTACACCGTTTGAAATCAAATATGATGAGCGAAGGCAATTCTTTACTGAAGGGACAGACATGTTTAATAAGGCGGGTATTTTTTACTCCCGAAGGATCGGCTCAACTCCATCAGGGTATTCTTCACTTCAAAGTTTGCTTCTGACCGGAGAAAGAATCCTTGATAATCCATCTATTGCCAGACTGATCAATGCTACCAAAGTAAGCGGTCGAAATAACAGAGGATTTGGTATTGGGATTCTCAATGCAGTCTCGGAGAAGACATTTGCAGAGGTACACAATGATTCAACGGGTGAATCCAAAACAATAACCACCGAACCGGCAAGCAATTATAATGTGTTGGTGTTTGATCAATCGTTAAAAAATAACTCAAAAATAGGTGTTATCAATACCCATGTAGCCCGAGGCAGCAATGGAATTGATGCTAATGTTTCAGCATTGGATTTTATTCTTAACAGCAAAGGAAATATTTACTCTCTTTCAGGTACTGGAATTTATTCTCAGCGAACAGGTGTTTCACTTACCGATGGCAGGCAGACCGGGTACAATTACAAACTGGACTTTGCAAAAGTGAGCCGGAATTTCAGATTCCAGGCTTCTATTGCAGCGGTAAGCGAAAACTATAACCCGAATGACCTGGGCATATTGACGGAGACAAACCTGATACAGAATTTCATGGCGCTGCGCTACTTCTCCTTCAAGCCGAAAAACAGGATATTAAACCGTAGTTCTTCCCTGTCATACCTGCACACACTCACGTTAAAGGACAGATCATTTCAGAAATCCGATATAGAGTTTTTGGGCTATTTGCTTTTCAGTAATTTTTCTAATGTTAACCTTGCTATAAATTGGAACCCAAGAAGGGGAAATGATATTTATGAGCCCCGAACCAATGGAAAATACTTTATAAGGCCAAAGGCATTGAAAAGCTTCTTTAAGTTTTCTACCGATAAGCGCAAAAAATCGCAAGTCCAATTTTCAGCTTCTGCAAAATGGTTTGAGTTTCCAGCAAATCATTTTTATTTCGATGTAGGAGTGACACCGTTGATGCGCTTTGGAAATAATTTTATTGTCAGCCTCACCACGCTATACGCTAAACAGACAAATAATCTGGGTTTTGCTTTCAAATCATCACCCGAGAGTCCCGTATTTGGCTTGCGGCAAGAGAATAGCTTTGAGAATATTGTTTTGCTCCAATACCTATTTTCCCAGTATAGCAATTTAAGTTTTAGAGTGCGAGATTACTGGAGTAGGATCCGCTTCGATCAGTATTACAATTTGGAAGAGGATGGTTATTTAATACCAGCTCTTACCAATGGAAATGCAGACGCCAACCTGAACATTTTCAACATTGATATGATCTACACATGGCAATACGGTCCGGGCAGTTTTCTTTCTCTGTCGTGGAAAACCAATCTGAATCAAAACACAAAAAGCAGGGAAGACGATTATTTTGCCAGCCTATCCGATGCACTGAATGCTGCAAAAAATACTTCTCTCTCTGTTAGGGTTATCTATTATCTTGATTACCTAAAAATTAAAAGAGTGTTTGGTAGAAAGATATGATAAACCAAGTGTTATTGTTAACTTAGTCAAGCTCAAACAACATCTATGAAATGGATAACACGAGAACGGCCAAAGATCGACAGGATAGCCTGTCCATGGCTTATTAGACGATTCATCGACAAAGAAGCAGAATTCATTTACGTCCCTGCTGAACAGGTAAGGAAGAAGGCCAATGAATTAAATGCCATTCCGTTTGATGTGCCGGATGCAGAATATACTCACTATGGAGATCATTGCACATTTGATTTTCTTGTGAAGAAACATAGGATTGCAGACCCTGCTGTACTCAAGCTTGCTATGATCGTACGTGGTGCGGATACTGATAAGTTTGATCTCACCATCCAGTCGGCAGGGTTATGGGCAATTTCAGCAGGATTGTCACACAATTATTCCAGTGACCATGAAATGCTTGACAAAGGGCTTATCATTTATGATGCGTTGTACAGTTGGGCCAAATATCATGAGCATGATAAACATACGTGGGATCCAATGGAAAGGCTTTTGCTTCAGGTATTCAATAAATTCATGCGTAAAGAGCTGAGAAAGAAAAAAGTACCGGCATGGGCCGTCAAGCTGAAACAGACCATTCAAGATCAGATAGACACAAATTATAGTCTCAATCTCAGTGAGATTTCTAAAGCCGTTGATCTCAATCCGGATTACATCTCACGGGAGTTCTCAAAATATTTTGACAGTCTCTCTTTTGGCGAATATATTCGAAAGCTCCGCGTGGATAAAGCCATTGAACTTCTACATTCGGGCGCTCATAGTCAGGTGGAAATTGCCTACCTCACTGGCTTCTCGGATCAAAGTCATTTTATAAGAATTTTTAAGAAACACATGGGCATGACCCCTTCGATGTACAAAAATAAAATCGTAAAGAAAGGCCCGGCAATGAACCTATAATTAATATGTTGGAGCTACCAGTTCCCTCGTTTCACAAGCTACTGGATATAACATGGGAAGTGTGCCTAATCTAACAAAGGAGTGGGCTTTATTAAAACTATAAGATACCCTATGAATTAATCCACAAACCGTTATCCGGCTGATAACTGTTTTTTTTATAGTTTTGAGATAGGAGTAACAAGCAATGTATACAGGAAGAGCACTAATCAATTGATTAGTTGACATCAGGGTTTGAGAAGGAAGATGAACAACTTATCACAAGATATTCACCTGAAAGGGGATGTATAAAACTTAATTGACAAGCATGAAGAGCGATGGCATTTGGTTTATATAAATCAGCCGAGCCGTAAAGCGCGTCACCAAGAATAGGACAGCCCAAGCTAGCAAGTTGTGCCCTTATCTGATGATATTTTCCTGTATGTAGCTCAATGTCCCATAAAAATAGGGAGGCACCGGTAGCTGTAACTGAATACCTCAGACTTACCTTTTCACTAAACTCCATTTGTTGATTGTAAAGTACAGCCATCTTTTTCTCTTTTCTATGCCAATGCTCTAGTGTGCCTTCACGTAGCAATGGAGCTGAAGCTGTGAGTGCCTGATATTTTTTTTTAACACTTCGTGTCGCGAATTGATTGCTCAGGTTATTAAGAACCTCGCGTTGTTTTGCGAAGAGTATAATTCCACTTACCGGTCGGTCCAGCCGATGGATATGTTGAGCGTAGACTGATGGATTAGATGGATTTCTTGATTTTAAGCACTTCTTTACTTCATAAAGTAAATTGAGATGCCCATTTCGGTCGGGCTCTACCATCAAGCCTGCAGGTTTGTCCACCACAAGAATGTAGTCATCCTCAAACAAGATGCGATCAGGGAATAGAAGATAATGGATTTGATTCAACCGATGCGATTTTCCGAAAGATACTTCTTAAAGAAATTTTTAAATAGTCTAGTTGAAACTAATCCACAATTTACCGCCCGAGACAATAGACAAAACCATCTGCCCCTGTAAATACAATGAGATCGCTTGTAATTGCAGGAGTGGAGAATATGCCTCCGAGGTCATGATACATTTTTACAACCTCATCAAAGTTATCGAATTTGGCAAGCATCGCTTCGGGATGTTTGTCGTCTTTGTCAAAGAAACGCTTCTTTTTGTTTTTGTAACCATCTCCTTCAAAGGCCCATTTGATGGCCCCGCTCTTCAGATCTATCCCGAATACTTTGCCCATGAGTGTGCCGACATAACCCATCGAATTGCTTAGCGCCATCCCGCCAAAAATATTATATTTTAGTTGTGCTCTCCACGACTCGGTACCGGAATAGGGATCCGTTGCAATCATCACATAATCATCGGAGGTACCAATGTATAAAATGGAATCCTTCAGTAGGGTAGCCGACAAGGCCCATCCTTTTGGAAACTGTTTGTTCCAATGGCAATAGCCCGTATTGATTTCTATGGCGTAGAAGTTGTAATCACGTGCCCCAACAAACACTTGATTCTTTGATACAATGGGATTGCCCATGACTTCCCCGTTGGGGAAGAAACGATGTCCAACAGTCTTAAACTTCCAGATCAAAGAACCGGTTTGATTGTTGAGAGCATACACGTTTCCATCATATGAACCGAAGATGACTTTATCATTTGAAATGGCCGGCTTTGTATGAACTAAGTTACCCGTTTTATAATTCCAGACGATTGTTCCACTGGATACATCAACTACATACAGACAGTCTCCCATTCCAAAGTATACTTTGTTGTTGTGAATAACAGGGGAGGATTGATAATAGTCAGCCCGATCGTACTTGCGTTCGCCCAACACTCCTTGCGGAGTTACAAATTGCCATATGAGTTTCCCTGTATTTTTATTGACATTATAGAGCAGGCCATCTTCACTAATAACAAATACATTATCGTTGAAGATCGAGGGAGTACAACGGCTGGCACCGTAAAAACTGAATTTCCATTTTTCCTTACCATTAGCCAGATCAACCGCGTGTAAAGCGCTATCCAGGCTGGCATAGAAAACTGTGTTGTCATCTATGACCGGAGAACCAAAAACAGGTCCCGACTTTATTTTCCATTTGGTTTTTGGAAGTTCCTTAAAATCCCTTTGACCGAAAGAATGAAGTGTTACTACTGCGAGGAGAAACACGAACGAAAATAAT
This sequence comes from Bacteroidia bacterium, assembly GCA_031401775.1. Lineage (GTDB taxonomy): Bacteria > Bacteroidota > Bacteroidia > Cytophagales > Cyclobacteriaceae > ELB16-189. The sequence goes on from JANNRV010000155.1 coordinate 13,231, forward strand.
TTTAGTTTCATAGGCTGTAGAGAAAGTCCTGCCGATATTAACTACGATACACCATTTTAAGATACATGATAAGGAAGAATAGTCGAAAAATACCACTCATGGGTGGATACATCTACTGCAGCGAAGTTCTTTTGTTCAAGTGTATTTTTGTTTTGGTTATTCTACGAAGTTAGAAAATTGCATGGACGGAGTGTAACCTTCGGTTGAAAATATGGCCTATTTAGGGTGGAGCAGGAAGCCTACCAGCACGGAGATGACATCAAAAAAGGCGTGGCTCGTCATCGCTTCCACAGCAGATCGTTTTCGCAAGTAGACAAGTCCAAAAAGTAATCCGCCAAGACTGGTTCCTATAGCTGTGTTCAAACCTTGATATAAATGCCCAATACCAAAAGTGATTGAACTAATCCCCATCGATAGATAGAGTCCGTAGTTGCCTAACCATTTCTGAAATCGGGTCAAGACAAAGATGCGATGAAGCTCTTCAATGAACCCTCCGGCAAAAATGACAAATGGTATCCACATTAAAATACTTTTGATGTCTTTCATGAATATCGACATATCGGTGCCACTGCGCACCGAGGTAGGATTAATAACACGTAAGAGTGGATCAACGATCACATGAGCAATGATCCAGATTCCTGCACCAAATAATAAACCCGTCAAAACCTGCCAGGAGATTCTTTCTTTTGCAAAGCCGAGCTCCCTGATTGTGTCACCTTCCATCCTAAGCAACAAGTAAATCACCACCAGGTAAATAAGCTTCGCTTTAATAATCGTCAGGATAAAGTCCTCAAGATTAACGGGAGTAGCAGGAACAGACCGGGATTTGATCAAGATGACATAAAGCCAATACAATACGATAACGCATAGGGAAATATAGAGAACAGTTTTCTTTGAGATTTGCATGATTATTTATTAAGTCTAAGGGTGAGCGGTTTAATGGTATGGTTTACGGCTTTTCTCCAAAATCAGCCAGTTCTGATCAAAAAATAACCTCAATTGGGTGAGTAGCGAACTATAGTTAAGTCTTAGGGCATTGGTGGCAAGTTCATAAAGTGGTTAAGACAACTTTAAGAGAATTGTGAAGTTGGAACCAAATGTTTTTATTCCCGTATATACCATTGTATTAAAGGAAAAGACCCGCCATTGATAACAAAATAGATCTTATCATTATGTTGGGGCTGATTATAGATTTTAAACACATCTATGAATTAATAAACAAATCTTTATCTGACGGATAATGGTTTATTTACTTTCTGGAGATGGCAATCTTTCCATCCTCTAAGTAGGCATAGTTATCCACTATTTTAGGGATTTCCTCTTTACAGTGGGTGATGAAAATCAAGGAGGTATCCGATGCTCCAAGAATTGCATTTAGTAGTCTGTTGCACTTTTCGACTTCTGTCCAATCCAATCCCTGATAGGGTTCATCCAATAAAAGTAACTCGGGGACTTGTGCCAAAGCTCGAATGAAAAGGACAAGCCGCTGCTGCCCGAAGGAGAGGAGGGAGAAGAGTTGACCTTTTTTATCTTCAAGACCTATATAGCGCAAGAGTAACACTATCCATTGCGTATCACCCGCACTGATTTTATGGTGAGGTGAGTAATTATCAAAAAAGCCTTCGCATACAATATGTTCTACCGTCTGATTGCTGTTTGTATAAATATGCAGCTCTGGTGAGATGAATCCCATATGCTTCTTAATAGACCATATGCTTTCACCTGTTCCTCGCTTATGCCCAAATACATAGACATGATTAGCGTAGGCCAGTGGATTATCGGCATAAATTAAGCTCAACAGCGTTGATTTTCCCGACCCATTTTTTCCTAACAGAGCAATTTTTTCCCCTTGCTTTATCGTCCAGTATAAATTTTGTAAGATATTTTTACCATTGTAACTGACGTTGATATCACTCAACTCAAGGATAGAATCAAATATTTGGCTTGATTTTCGTTTAAGCCATACCTCCGAGATTTCAGAAAGAAGAGCAGAGTTACTTTGTGTTTGGGAGTCAACCTTAACTCTTCGAGTACCTATATAATCAATAGCTCCTTTTTTTAAATAGATCTCATTTTTGATAAAATCCGGAACCTCGTTCTCTCTGCAAGTGATGAATAGCTGTATTCCTAAATCATGGTGGAGGTAAAACAGTAAGTGATGCAGATTATTTCTGCTTGCTACATCAAGTCCTACAAAAGGATTATCAAGAAGGAGCAACTTAGATTGCTTGAACAAAGCACTTAGAAGAATCATTTTCTTCCGTTGTCCATTAGAAAGGGTAAAAATGAAATTATCCAGACATTCATCGAGGTTGCTTCTCGTGATGAGATCGTAATGAAATGCCTGATCCCTCCGAAATCCATGTTGTTCCAGGTAGTTCCGGAGGCTAACATCCTCACCCATACCACTATGATAACGTTGTTGGTAATAACTGGTAGCTCCCGTTAAGGATTGATCGGATTCTAAATTGATCAGCCGGACCTTTTCATGGTAGTCTGATAGGGTGATTAATTTTCCTCGCTCCGCTATTTCCCGTCTCCCTGAAATCAGAGAGAGTTTTAAGCCAAGAGCCTGGAGTAGGATAGATTTACCTGAGCCGATTTCGCCATTTAAATAATAACTTTCATTTGTTATGGATGCCGTTAATTTATCAATAACGATTTCTCCTCTCAACCCGAAACAGGCGTTGTCAAAGATGAACTCCATTCGCTCTGTGAAAAATGTCTTTGAAAAACTTGAATTAAACCGTTTTGACCGTTGCCATTTTGATTAGAGCGACAATAGAAATGACCACCCATACCGAGTTGATGAACGTGAAGGGATAGGCCTCATGAGCGATGGAATTAATGATTAGAAAAATTCCACCAGTAAGATTGAGTAATTGAAACGCCAGAGAATCAGATTTTATTTTTTGAAAGCTGTTCAATCCGAAAGCAGCTAATATTTCAATGGAGCCGATCCAGCCAATAATGTCAGTAAGATTCATGCTATTTAAGTTTTAGTCGAAGAAGGTACATATCTGAAGTAAGGTAAAGCGTTTTTTCATCCGCTGACAAAGCGCAGTTGGAGGTGGCTTCTGGAAGCTTAATTTTACCAATTAATACTCCTGTAGCATTGAAGATCCATACTCCACCGGGTCCTGTAGCAAAAATATTTCCCTGAGAATCTACTTTCAATCCATCGGGCAATCCCTTTTCTGTTTTGGTGGATGAAGTGGCATCATATAATATTTCTCCACTAACGATGGTTAATGAATCACTCAGTTCATAAACATACCAACGTGCCTTGTCAGGATCGGAATTGGCTACGTATAATTTTCTATGATCAGGTGAGAAAGCGATGCCATTGGGTCGTGTCAATGAATCAATGAGAAGCATCACCTTGCCATCAGATGTAACTCTATAGATACCTTGAAAAGGAATTTCTTTAAGCGAATCTGCCGCAAGCCCATACGGTGGATCGGTAAAATATACATCGCCTTGGTAAAAGGTCAGGTCATTCGGACTATTAAATCTTTTTTCCTGAAAGGCGGAAGCAATGCTGGTGAAGGAGGCACTTGGCTGTTCTACGGAAGTATTCATTCGTGCTACTCTACGATCGCCATGTTGGCAAAGCAGAAGTTCACCTTTATCATTTAAGGTAAGACCATTGGCGCCTTGCTCGCTGCTTATCGGATCAGGGCCGGTATGGCCGGAGGGTGTCAAATAAACTTCTGAGCCTTTTTCTTCTGTCCACTTATAGATTGTGTTCTTGGGGACATCTGTAAAAAGGAGCATCTTTAGATTCTCTATCCACAATGGGCCTTCACTCCACTCAAATCCTTCGGCAATCATTTCCACCACTGCCCCTGGTGAAATAATTTCATCCAGGGATGGGTCAATTCGTTCGATGGAACCCGTTTGAACTCTATCCTTAGGCTGACAACACAAGCACGATAGGATGATAACTATTAGTGTTGGTAATTGGGTTCTGTTCATAGAAGTGTGATTGTGAGGTGATCCAATGCTGGTTGTGTAAGTTTAGTAAATTTTACAATCCTTTTTTAGCAATTTTATGCCAGATTTGGAAGTTGAATAGCCTGTGCTTATCCTTTGACATAGCCCTACAAATTATGGATCAACTTGTTTCTTTATTCTTAATGGGTAGCCTCCTGTTATTGATCATTTTTACATTGACCTGGGTTTGGCAGTTAAAGACTAAAAATGCCGCTATTGTAGATACGATATGGTCGGCCAGTTTTCCAATGTTGGCCATGGTTTACTTTGTTTTAGTAGATGGCTATACACTTCGGCAACTGTTGATATTATTTATGGTGGTGATCTGGGGAATGCGGTTGGCGATGTATTTACTCAGTAGAACTTTAGGCCAGCCGGAAGATGCCCGGTATACCGCCTTGAGAAAGGAGTGGGGTGTTAATCAAAATATATTGATGCTACGGTTCTTTTATTTTCAGGCTGGGTTGGCGTTGGTGCTCTCTGCTCCGTTTGCATTGATTAATCTCAACACAGATCCTTCGATGAAATTTATTGAATGGATAGGAGTGGGGATATGGGTGATCGGTTTGCTGGGTGAGAGTCTTTCCGATTATCAGTTAAAAAATTTTAAGTCGAAACAAGAAAATAAAGGAAAGGTCTGTGATCATGGCCTGTGGTACTACTCTCGTCACCCGAATTATTTTTTCGAATGGTTGATTTGGGTTGCCTACTTTGTGATGGCGCTGGGATCGGCCTGGGGATTTGTCAGCATCATCTGTCCGATGTTGATGCTGTATTTTTTATTGAAAGTGACCGGCATCCGTTACACTGAAACTCATCTTCTTCAATCACGTGGTGAGGCTTACAAGGCGTATCAGCGAACCACCTCTTCGTTTGTTCCGTGGTTTAAGAAGAAATAATTCAAAAGTCATTTTCAGTGGCGGGTATTGACTGCTATAAAATGATTTGACTTTTTAGTGTTCAGACTGATTCTGTGTATTTCTTAAAGTTATTCAGAATAGCTTGCCAGCCACCCCTTTGAAGTTCTTCTGAATTTTCAGACTCGGCTTCAAATGACTCTACGACTTTGCATTTACTTTGTGCCGTAGTGAAATCAATTTTTACTTTCCGTCCATCGGCCAAGGTGTATTCAATTCGCTTATGAATGTCGACTAAGTCATAAACGCCCTTCAAATCAAAGCCAAAGCTTCCATCTATGGCTTCCATACGAAAAGAGAATTCCCCACCGGCAATTAAGTTATTCGTTGCGCTGGGTACACACCAATCATCAGAGGCAAAATTCCAATGAATAATATGAATTGGTTCTGTCCAATATTTCCAAACCTTTTCGATGGGTGCGGCTACTTGGGTTTCAACTCCTATAATTGTTTTCATATCTATTGATGAGTCTATAATTTCTTCTTCTTTTCTAAATTTTCCTTTACCCTAAACTTCACAATTTTACTTATTAATCCAAATGGAAGTGGTTTATCGATTGGAAACTTGATGGAACCCTTTGCTCCTTCATAGTTGGATAGTTCTTTTTCAAAGGCCTTGATTCCGGAAGGAGCAGGGTAAAAACCAATATGATTTTTGTAGGCAGCAAAGTGAACGAGATTTCCTTCCAACGTGAAGGTTGGGATCCCATAGCCAATTTTCTCGTTAGCCGTTGGTGCAGCTTTTTGAATAGTAGTGTGAAGCTTCTCCAAAACCACTTGAATTTCTTTTGGAAAACCAGCGATGTATTCTGCAGTATTTTTAGGCTTAGGGGTTATCATCGTTTGACTATTATGCAATATAATAAAGAGAAGAAGGTAGTTAATTGAGCAAAGTCGAATAAATTTTTTCAATCACTTTCTCTACCGCCTGATGCAAAGGACTTTCTGTCAGCGTTCCTAAATTGACGCCTACAAATAAGTAAATATTCTTTTCGGGAAAGTAATACAACTGGCATCCCGCTCCTACACCCCCGCCACTATGACCATACCCTATGTGGCCGACAAACGTGGCATGATCTAATCCATAACCATAGGTTGGTTTTCCATCCTTGCCATTTACCCATGTTTTCATTAATTCGAGGGAGGTATAGGAAATGATTTTCCCTTCCATCAGGCCTTTCAAAAATTTTACAGCTTCAATGGGTGTTGCAACAATGCCATCATCACCCACACAGGAAGCTACACTGCTGTTTTGAAGTACCGATACATTTTCAACAATGCTGTCACTGTGCCTGTCCCAATAGGAATTCACCAGATGAGGGTATTTGATATACCCTTCACTACCTCGATAAAATGTCTGTGTAAGCCCAATTGGTTTAAATACGTTTTCACGAATATATTTTGCATGATCGCCTGTGATTGCATCGGATATCAGGGACAGCAGAACGTAGTTGGTATTGCGGTAAGAATATTTGCTTCCGGGTTCAAAGTCTAGCGGCTTATCCTGAATATAACTCAGATAATCCTCGGCTTCGAAATGATGGCTGGGATGCTGAAGTACCAGCGCTACGAAAGTGGGAGAGAGATTGTATTCTGGCATGCCTGAAGTGTGGTTGAGTAACATCTTCACGGTGATCTTTTCAGGCGTAGAAATATACTTACTAAATTTTACAGGTAAATAAGTTGTGATGGGTTGCTCGATATCAATTTTTCCTTCCTCTTTTAATTTTAAGATGCTTACCGCCATATATGTTTTTGCTACACTTTGCAGGTGCATCAAATAACATGGTTGCATGATCGTTTTGTCTTCAATTTTTGCATAGCCTGACGATGAAGTCCACCATCCTTCGGATGAATAAATAGCCATTGCACTGCCAGGCACTCCCAATTGAGTCAGTTCTTCAAGTATGGCTTGGAAGGCTTTGGCTTTTGAATAATTTGGATTGATGCCTTCGAATGAAGAAGCACAAGTTACGATGGGCAGTTGTTGGGCATAACCGCTATAGCAAACCTGAAGAAGTAGAAGTAATGAAATCGTTTTCATTATTTTTTTGATTATGAGTGATTGTAATTGATTAGAAATGAACACGGGTTCCAAGTTGAACAAGTGTTTCTGGAACAATCGGAATTGTTTTATTGTATCCTTTGATTAACATAAACTGATAACTTGCGAAGTTCGAGATATAGTTGCTTGCACTTCGTGAATCATATCCTAGTGATGCTCCAACAGGAATTGCCAGCATGCCCTTACCTTTATGCCCGACAGAAACCCACTTGCCATTGACTTGATGAAATGATTCCACAGGACGGAAGGAATGCAGATAACCAACGCCACCTTTTACTTCTGCAAAGGTGTTTGTAGCAATGTCAGGCCTCCAGGCATTTTGTGTATACAACAATAAACCATTGCCCATGGCTTTATTATGATACCAGACTACGTTTACCTGCTGTACCCAATTGGATTTTCCGTTCAGACTTATTTCGGTTCCTAATCCGATACCAAGGTTTTGGAAATTCGCCTTCATATCCCGAAAGGGAAGACTGAACGCATGAAATTGAAGGGTAATGACTAAAGGAAAATTGGAATAGGCTTTTGGTTCACCAGTTTGTGCCGAAGCAGTCGATGCCCAAATAATGGCCCATAGCAAAAGATAAAATTTTCGTTTCATGTTGAATTGATGTTTCGCAATGATACGATCAGGGATAGGCGAAAGAGGTCAATTTTTGGCCTTTTCCAGTGAAGTGTAGTAAGTTTTCCCTTGAGGTGCTATTGATCAGGTCGAAACCAGGCTTTAAATGAAGGAGCTTTAATGCGGCTCACCATTATCTCAGTGGGAAAAGAGTCGGGCTTGTTGGACAGCACAGTAATTTTACCATTGTCTTCCTTCCTAAAACCCGTGATGATCTGCCGATGGAGAATAAATTGACGATTAAGTCGGAAGAATGAGGAAGTGGGCAAGATTTTTTCAACTTTATCCAGCGATTGGTCGATATAATATCTTTTACCGGATAGGTGACTCACTACAACATATTCACTGTCAACTGTAAAACCACATACTTCTTCAAAGCCTAATTTGATTTCTTGCCTACCGCTTTTCACCATCAAGCCTTCTGCTTTTACCCGATTATCTTCTTCTCTCTGTTTTATACTTTGTTGCCACAGGTTATAATAATACAATCCAATGTAGATGCCGTTGACAACAAAAAACCAAATACCGATAATAAATAAATCAATCGTATAAAAATTAAGCGGAGCTGCTTTACCTTTTGCCATCCAACTCACCAGTTCAGTAAGGAGACTAATGATCGCTAAACCAATAAAAAGTGTGCTCAGGAGTTGAACAAAAATGCGGGAAAGGCCTCCTGTTTCATAAGACCATTTTTTATCGAGGAAGAGAATGAATTGACGGACAACCCACCACGCAGCATAACCTTGTAACGTATCGATGGTGAAGGTCAAAAGCAAAAACCAGCTTATTCGAATATTGGAATAGGTGAGGTAATAATTGATGGCACTGATAAATGGAATTAAAACCAGAAAGAGCTTTACATCCGGATGATACAGGTTTTTTTGACTTGGTTTTTCGGACATGAGACTGCTATTCACAACATCTATTGAAAAAGTAAATTTAGGTGTAATGGCCCGTTAAATTTTAGAAAAATTCTTAACTCTTATTTTCGCAACTCTTTTTTCAAAATTTTTCCAGTCGCGCTCATAGGTAAGGCGGGTAAAAACTCGATATGGCGAGGATATTTGTACGATGCAATATGTTCTTTAGTCCATTCAATTAATTCACTTTCTGATATTGTCTTATCTTGTTTCAATACAACGCAGGCTTTTATTTCTTCACCCATTTCTTCGTGGGGTATGCCTATGACTGCGACTAAGGAAACTGCTTCATGCTTGATCATCACCTCTTCCACTTCCCGTGGATAAACATTTAGGCCACCACGGATAATCATATCCTTCGTTCTGTCTACGATAAAATAAAAACCATCCGCATCCTTAATGGCAATATCTCCAGAGTGCAGCCAGCCGTTTTGAATCGTTTGAGCTGTTTCCTCATATTTTTTATAATACCCTTTCATCACATTATGCCCGCGATATAATAATTCTCCTTTTTCACCCGTAGGTACTTCTTTACCTTCAGCATCTACAAGTTTCACTTCTACCCCCCAAACCGGTGTGCCAATGGAACCCGGTTTGCGCCCGACCTTCAGTTGATTAAATGTTACCACAGGCGATCCTTCGGACATGCCGTAGCCTTCAATGATGGGAACGTGAAAACGTTTTTCAAAATCTTCAATCACCTTCACGGGTAGTGAAGCACCACCGGAAGCACATCTCTTTAATGTTTTGGCAATGCTCTCATAATCAAACTTAGGATCTGTATAATGGACCAGGCCCCAATACATGGTAGGCACTCCAGCAAAAAGAGTGACCTTATGTTTTTGCAGTAAACCGAAAACAGATTCGGCATCAAAGCGGGGAAGTAAAATGCTGGACGCACCTTTATAAATACCAGCATTCATCAACACCGTCATGGCAAAAATATGGAACAGCGGCAACACAATTAATTGCGTATCCTCGGGTTGTGTATCTAATAGATCGGTGGAGAGAATAGCGTTGAGTAATAAATTAGAATGGGTTAATTCCGCACCTTTGGGCCTGCCCGTAGTACCGGATGTATATACAATAACACACGTATCTTCGGCAAAGGTGGGACACATCTCAAAGACAGGTGATTGTCCTTTCATCAGGTCGCCAAGTGTTAACATACCTTCAATTGAAGAGGGCATTTCTGCCTTCGGCATAATCATAAAGAAATGTTCACACTTCGTTACCGCTTTGAACCCTGCGTGCCCCATTTCACC
>JANNRV010000156.1:0-2982 GCA_031401775.1 Bacteroidia bacterium
TCGTTTTCATTGATCGCTTTGGCTTTCTCAACTGCAACCAATGCCAGATCAAGATAACCATCTTTCTTTATCGCATCCTGCTCACGATTCGCCATCATGACATTACCATAGGCACTATAGTAGTAAGGCTCCCACTTCGTCTTTTCAGCATCGGCAACGCGATCCAGAGCATTCACCGCCTGCTGCAGTTCCTCAATGGTTTGACCTTTGTAAACTGCTTCAATATTTTTACTCATCACCTCAAGATACTTGCTATCATTGGCAAGTGTTACCAGACTTAACGCCATCGCAAAAATTAGTATTCCTGTTTTCATAATTAGTTGTATTAGTTTAAAATTTTCATGTTTAGAGATTAGGTAATTGATTGACTGACTTATTCTTTGAAAGGGTGATGAGTACACCCATAAATAGAAAGCGAGAGGCAGGTTGCCGTACACCACGACTTACATACTCACCGGTCGTGTTCGCCTGCGTGCTGTATTCATATCCAAAAACATTATCTCGCCCTAATAAGTTAGTACAAGAAACATAGATGATCAACCAATTCTTAGGCAGATAGCTTACGTTCGCACTAATATCCTGGTAGGAAGGTGTGCGTTCTGACTGAAATTTTTCGCCAGGTAAATTTGGATTGTAGTAGGGACGACCACTGCTATAACTATAGGTAAATCCTAACTGCGACTTAATCGCTTTTACGAAGTGTTTATAGACTGCCGAGAAGTTATGACTGGATGCAAACGTAGGAACGGCAGCCGCTGGGTAATTCAAATAGTCACGTTTTGTATCCAGGTAAGAATAAGAAATCCAGTAATCAACATTCTTGATAGTCTGACTATCGCGCCAGAATAATTCAATCCCCTTCGCATAACCATTTCCTGAGTTGGTCAAAAGAAAAGGGTTGCTATTAGCAAACTTCACCAGATTAGAATAATTCTTATAATATCCTTCTATCCGAAATGTTTTACGGTCATTGATAAACTGATAGTTGATAATGTAATGTTCCGCCCGCTCAGAAACTAATTGATTATTGACTCTTACATATTGGTTTTTTGGCGATTGTCTGAATGTGCCATAGGCGAATGAAAACTGTCCTTTCTTTCCCGGCTTATACGCCAGGGATACTCTTGGATCAATCGTTGATTGAAGGCTTAGGGAATTGTATTCATAGCGACCACCCATTTTAGCAACAAGGCGTTTGCTTGCATACATCTCTACTTCTGCAAAAGAGGCCGCTATCGATTCATGAAATGATTGAGTTTGAGTTTGATTCGTTCCTTCATCAAGGCGAGAAGCTTCATAGTTACGATCAATGACTTCTCCACCAAAGCGCACCTCCATTCTATCGGATACGGAATGCTCCAACACTGACTTTGCATGAATTCCTTTTTCAATTTCGTTCAGCGGCACATCGTCCAACTTTATTTTGTTTTGATTCAACGTATATGACAAACCGCTGCGCAAATCCCATTTTTGATTTAGAACTGCCTGATAAGATAGATTTCCATAGCGATAATCATTCGTGAGGTCATATTGTTGCTTTACGCTTGGGTCGAGAATGTCATGATTGTAAAGAGAAAAAGAAGACCGATTGAAATTTCCAAAGAACTTAATCAATCCTTTTCCAACTTCCTGCCGATAGGCAGTGCTTCCTTCCACAGCGACCGGAGGTGTTTTCCAATCAACACGTTGGTTGATCAATCCGAAATACGGACGGATGTCTGTATACTGAACTTTACCCGTCCATGAAGCTTTATCCCATACTTGTGTATGGGCGACATCGGCTCCTACCGACAATAGTCCAATATCGGTTTGGTTCATCTCTGCCTTGTCTTTTGAATTAAGTACCAAAGCAGAGGATAATGCCTGGCCATATTCAGCAGAATAGCCTCCGGTGCTGAAACTTGTTCCTTTGAACATAAACGGAAGGAATCTTCCACGAGAAGGTGCGTTGGGCGCTGCCGGACCATAGGCATCGAGCACTGCCATGCCATCAATGAAGGTACGTGTCTCATTGCCATCGCCTCCCCGCACAAAGAGCCTTCCGCTCTCGCCAACTTTTTGTGTGCCCGGCAGGGTGTTTAATGCTCCCGCTATATCAGCTGTAGCACCGGCCGTGGTGGCAATGTCAATGGCTTTTAAAATAGTTCTTCTTTTTTCCTCTCCGGCAGTAAAGGAACCGGCTGAAATGACAACTGCATCCAATTGATTAATTTCTTCCCTTAACTGAATGGAAAACTGTAATTCCTTCCCCGAAAGATCAACCTCTTGTTCAAAAGTTTTATATCCAACGAAAGTGGCCACTATGGTCTGCTTTCCTTTTTCTTCGGTGAGAAATGAGAAAGAACCATCGATGCCGGAACTCGTTCCATCATAAGAATCTTTGATGAGCACATTAACTCCCGGTAATTCCTCCCCCTTGTCATCTCTCACCAGGCCAGAAATTTTTGTCTGACCAACGAGGTTAAGTGCGATAACTGATAACAAAACTGTAAGGATTCCTTTGATCATGGTTTTTTTGTTGATTACAGGATAAAGGTGCGCGGCAAAAAGAATATTTTATAAAAGGTGTTACCGAACTGTCAAAGCGGGAGGATGATTTGTGGCATTTGTGGGACAACCGATTTGTAAAATCAGTGGTTTCCTTGAAAAATAGTATGTTTGAGGTGTGCAACAATCAGCTGCCACTTCACTCTTCCTGCCCATCGCTCTCGGCATTATCATGCTCGGGCTTGGTTTGTCACTAACGCTGGATGATTTCAAAAGAGTAACTAAATATCCACAGGCAATGACCATCGCCTTGGTATGCCAAATGCTAGTGTTGCCGTTGTTTTGCTTCTTAATAGCAAAATTCAGTGGCTTAAGCCCCGCGCTCTGCGTAGGCTTAATGCTGTTGGCCGCTTCACCGGGAGGTGCTACCGCCAATCTATACAGTCACCTTTCAAATGGTGATGTAGCATTAAATATTTCATTGACTGCCATCAA
>JANNRV010000157.1:0-9021 GCA_031401775.1 Bacteroidia bacterium
ACTGAGTTTATCGAAGTCTATTCGGAGCTTTATACTGTTCGTTTTCGACAAGCTCAAACTGACAATCTTATTTGTTTTGTGTAAGTCCATTTATTTATAGAAGTATAAGTTATCCAACAGGAAGTTGATGTTTCCCACAAAAACGATTTGAGCAAGATTATTTTTCTGCGTTGCGATATTGCCTGTCAGTGGGATGTCAATAGACAGCCACTGACCGCTAATGATTAGATTGGAAGGTACGTTATAGGTAATTTCTTTATCATCCTCGGTAGGCCCACCGGTAAAGACGTTTGTATTCAGTACGCCATTCGCACCCCGATCTCTTACTTTGATTTGAAAACTGGAACTGGTAGGGCCGTTGGTCCAAATATCCAGGTGAAGGAAATTCATGGGAGTCGCGTTAACCGTTGGATTATTAAATTCGATGCCTACATAGTTTAACTGCGTATAGTATTTCAGGTTATCATTATTGATGGTAAGATCAGCCGTTTGTGTGGTAGAGCCTCCATAGTATCCGTTAAAGAAATCAACGGGCACATTAGTATAGGCATTACTAAACAAGGAGATGACATCGGCAGCAGGACGAGTTGGTACAGGTGTTAAAGCGATCGTGCCGGATGAAACAATGGTAAGAGAACCTTTGGCTTTGACGCCTCCCAAGGCACCGGTGATTTTGGCAGTCCCGGCTCCAACCACTGTTACCACTCCTAGTTTATTTACGGTTGCGACTTTTACATCGGAGGAACTAAAATCAAAATAGGAGGGGGCAGCAGAGACGGTTTGATTTAATCCAGATTCTAAATTAAAGGTTTGGGTAAGTCCATCCAGCGTAACAGTAGCCTCTGTAAATGACTGCACACTTACATCTGCACCTTGCAAGATGGCAGGCCGAGGCTGTGCCACCGTTCCCAACTTTTCATATTTTAACTCGTCTATCCAAAAGGTATAACCATTGGGACCTTCCGCTCCTTCGGCATACCAAAACATACCTTTTTCAATGGTGAGTTTGGAAGGGTCAGGGATGGGAATAGTGTACTTTGCCCAGGCTGTACTTATTCTCAGGTTATTCAGGGTAACTAAGTACTTGTTTTCGCCAAAATTATTTCCAAATCCGATCTCGTTGATGGTAGCACCTTGAGAAGCCTTTGCCCAAAAAGTAAGCGCATCATATCCAGATAAATCGCGACCTCCATTGTCAGGAAAAATGGCTCCGGCATAAGCACCTGAAGGGTCGCCAACATTAGGAACATCAAACCGCATGGATGCAGATCCGCTATACTGTTCTTTCGTGTCTACCGTAAAGGCATCAAATTTTGACCCACCAAAGGGGTAGTAATTCAAGCCCCCACTAAATCCGTCTATGAAAACCGCTGGGTTGTCAGAGAACGTTGCAAAAGCAATGTCACCAGAGGGTGTTCTTTCACAGCTGGAAATAAAAGTAGCAACGAGTCCCACAAGGACTTTCATTGTTAAGCTATGTCTATTTATTTTTTTCATTGTTCTGTTTTTTATTTCCCAACATTTATCCGCACATACGTTCTAAACTCCCATTCATCTCCGTTAGGAAATCCAACAGGGCTGATGATGGGTGCAGGGGCAAATTCTTTAGCTACATTAGGCAGGTAGCGCGGAGAATATTGATCCAATGAGCGCCAGATAAATTGCAAACCAATGGATGTGCTGGGGAGGATAAACCAATCCGGCTTGCCAATAGAAGTGGATAGATCTACCATAGTTTGTACAGGGAACGTGAGGTTAAAGTCACGGTGATAGTCAAAAGGTCCCCAGTCATTGAATTTAAGATGCGTTGATAGCTTCATAGTTTTGTAGATGACTCTTACATCGCCACCAAAACGCTCGATGGTTCTTGTATCAGGGCCGTTGGCCTGGCCGTTTCCTCCATACAAATTGGCAATGATGCCCAGCGAAGGGCTTAGTTTTGATACAATGCGAGTGTTGACTTCCCACAGATCCAACGCTGGAGGTGCGCTGGCCGCTGCAGTTGGAATTCTTCCCGTACCAGGGAAAATAACGGCTGCATCTTGTGTGGTAGGCAGGTGACGGTATACAAATCCAACACTAGCAGAAAGCTTGGAGTCTTCTGCCCGGTCATTATCCCATTCATACATCCAGGTTCCTGGTGTTGGATCATACGTTAGCAAGAGTTCTCCGGCTACCGTTTCACGATTTGATCTTACTACGAACGGGTCATCCAAAATATTTCTAGGTCGGGCAGCGCCTCCTATGTCTCCCGGTATGGGATTGACAAGTGGCTTTTGCCACAAAAAATTAGGAGCAATTTGCCACTTGCCTAACGCATAGGTGAACCCTGATAAGAAGTTGTTTTTATTTCCACTTCCACTGTCTTTAAGAGACCATCCGGTAAATGTTTTGGTAGCATCTGCACCTCCATTAGCCACAAGTCCTGCGGTAGCAGCCTGTGCATACCAATTGATCCTTCCTGAAGAATAAGTAAGCTTTACCTTACCACCCCATGTATCGTTTGCCTGAACCTTATCTACATATACCTGATAGCTGCCTTCTTGTCCTTCTACGAGTTGGAACTCACGGCCAACGAGAGGCTGACCCGCCCAGATACCGCCAACTTCTATTTTTAACTTATCGAACAACTTAGTCGCAGCATGCAATGTCAACCTTCTTGTGCGAGGTTGCGGCACCGCCAGGGAGCTTATTGCAACGCCTGGATCATCAAGGTCTTCATGGAAAATTCCGGTAAGGTTTAGCTTGCCTATTTCCCGGTTGTATTTTAAGAGAACTGCCGGGTTCGCTCCCCACCATAACTCCCGACCGAAGGCTACTTTAAAACCCTTCAATACCTTTTTGCCTTCAAGCTCAATGCCTTGAGGTGCGTTACCATTATAGATGTCGATGTTGGGGCCGTAATTCGCTTCGGGATATAGACCAAAGAAGTCGCCTTCATAACCCCAATGGTAGTGGCCGGTTCGGAAGAAACCATTTAAGTTAAAGAGCTTGTGATTCCAGCTGTAGTCTGCTCTGTATACTTGCACACGGTTTAAAGAATTAAGAACCTGAGTACCTGTTTGAGTCTGTATGTTCAACGGCCTTCCTCTGTTCTCATAGAAAATTTCGTTGATCGGATTCAAAGGAACATTTCCAAGAATATTAAAAACAACATTGGCACGAACATTAGAGGCAGGTTTTGCCTCAATGCCCACATAATAAGATTCCATATGATCAAAGCCCAGTTGATTAGGGTAGGTGACTTTGTTTGGGTCAGGGTTATCGGGTGTTGTGATAAGCGAACCACCTGTTTTAAAAGTTGTGAATTCTGCCCGAAGCTCACTTACTCGCAGCTTTGCAGTCTGTTCTCCATTAAGGGCCGCCTGATCTCCTCTGGCTTTGATCACGGCATCCATTAACTGAATACCGGCAAAATGATTTTCAACACTTTGTAGCGTTACTCCTTGCAGATAAGGATTTAGTGTGTGCGCTTCCTTCAGCGCATAATAGGAAGCGCGTGGGTAAAGAGAGTATAATCCTCGGGGAGTAGTTTGGCCTTTGGCACAGATTCCAAACCATTCTTCGTTCATGTTATTTTCACCCTTTCTAAAATCTTGCACATAGCCGCCATTAGCCCAGGAGGCATTGTCGTCATGAATATCAAGATCTTTTGTCTGGCCGAATTTCCACCAACCATCACTGAACTGAAATGTGAAACCTCCCAGCGAGTTATTTGCCTTTCCTAATCCGGCAGCATTTTCATAGATCTCCTTCCAGTTGCCTACCATATATCCGGCCTGGGATTGCTGGTCCTCCTGACTTTCTACGGCATTAAATGCATCCGCTCCAAATTCAGTAAACAAGACGGGCTTATTTAGCTCATCCTTAATACGTTGGAAGGCATCACCGAAAGAAATACCTCTATACATGTTTGTGCCGAATATGTCTATGTCTTTGCATTCCTGCTTTATGATATCTAAGAAGAGTAAGTCTCCATTACAGATAGCGACAGGGTGAGTCTTGTCTCCCGCCTTCATGGCGACAGTGGCTTCATTGAATAATTTATAAAGCGACTGTGCCCGTATAGTAGATTTTCTATCTTCTAATGGTATGTCTTCCGTTTCAGCGCCATCCCAGAAAAGACCATAGTTATTTTCATTTCCAAGGAGATACAACAAGAGACCTGGGGTGTCTTTGTAATCGTTCACCATCTGCGTTACTTCTGCCATAAGCAAGGTGCGCACTCTGGGGTCTGAATATTCCGTGTTGGGTGCCCATGCACCATCCAGTGTTAGACCATATCTTCCGAAAGCGTGATTGAGCATCGTATAGATGCCATAATTTTCATAGATGTATTTTATCCAACGGGCAGGAACACCGGTGTATTGCCGAACCGTGTTGACTCCCATGTTCTTTAATAAAGACATTTCAGAGTCAAGCGCAGCCTGGATGATGTCATCCGGTTGATTCCATAAACTATAATTGAAGTTGGTACCTACAGGAAAGTAATCCCAGTTCATACCATTGACCATAAATTCCCTACCGTTAACCTGCAGTTTCATTCCGCTGTTGTCTTGCATGACCACTACCTGAGCGGGTTGAGCAAGTGCCAAGTAGGACATTAAGAGAAGGGTAAGTATTATGTAAATATTCTTCATACTAGGTTTGATTTGCATTTAGAGACCAGCAATCGATTGTGCTTTTTTCTATTCTGAAAACGGTTGAAATTACCGGACTTTTATCCTAGTGTTAAAAAATAAGACTACATCAATGTTGTTTTAGGACTACTACAAAACTTTACTTTTCATCCCTTAGGAGTGTTTAAATCAATACATTTGCTGCAATCAGGCCATACAAAAGGGTATTTATGCGCAATTCAGGGGAGGTTGTTAAAAAATGGATTTTCTTTCTTGCCTGGATATTCACAGCGTCTGCATCACATGCTATTTCAGGAAAATATCCTATCAGAAATTTTGCTCCAGCTGACTATGGTGCTGGGATTCAAAACATAGACTTTGCACAGAATAGAGATTTGACACTATTTGTTGCTAACAATCTTGGTGTTCTGTCTTTTAATGGAATTGCATGGGGAAAGCATGCACTCAATACGGGTAAAAAGCAACGCTCACTGGCTTTCGATGAAAATTCAAATCGGTTATATGTAGGCTCACAAGGTGAATTCGGATTCTTTGAAGAAAATTGGCACTACGTCTCTTTATTAGATAAAATTCCTGAGCATTTTCTGGATTTTGATGAGGTCTGGGACGTATTCTTATTTGACTCTAAAGTTCACTTCTGTACTTTTCAGGGAATCTACATTTATGATGGAGATACTATTTCAGTCGTCAGACGCTCTGGAGGATTTAACAGATCATTCCTGGCTGGCAATAGGCTATTCACACAATCTCCATTAGGTGCACTGTTTGAGATCGAAGGTCGTGAGCTGATCCCATTGTCACCGCTTGGCCATGCGAACCAGATCATAGCCGGAGCGATACGAAACGAAGCAGGGTATGTGTTCTTTTATAATTCCGGTGAGATTGAATTATTGAATTCATCGGGTACAATCAAAGTGTACCCTGAATTGATCAACGCTCTTGCCGGTAAATATGTAAATCATGTTATACAAATTTCAGATGCTCGATTTGTAATCTCCACACAACGAGCAGGACTTTTTATATATGATCATCTGACCAATCAAATTGAAAACATTTCGATTACGGATGGATTATTATCCAATGCTTGTCTCCGGACTTTTCAGGATCATAGCGGCAATCTTTGGGTAGGCATGCAAAATGGGATTGCGTTAGTTGACATCAGTTCTCCCTTACGATTAATCAATAAGAATATTGATCTTCAGGGCAGTGGTTATGAAGCCTTTGAAATGGAGGAAGGTACCTACTACACGACATCAAATGGTATTTATTTTCTATCGAAGGATGCACCAAAAAGTAGGTTTCTTATAGGGACTGAAGGACCCGCTTATGGCATGCAACTGATCAACAATAAACTGTATGCCGGACATCACACCGGTCTCTTTTTGTTGGAAGACGGGAAAGCGATAAGGCGCGCTTCCTGTGATGGTCTATGGCAGGTGAAGCAATTGCGATCAAATCCTACCTACGCCATTGGAGGTACCTACTCGGGTCTGCATCTTTTTCAGATGGGTGCGAATGGAGAACTACGTGACGCTCAGAAGATTTCCGGATTCAATGAAACCAGCAGGTTTTTCGAAGAAGATAGAAAAGGCAGAATATGGGTGGGTCAGTATTACAAAGGGTTGTACCAGCTTACTTTAACGGACTCATTGAAAAAAGCAGTCGTTAAAAAGGTTTCTGAATCGCAGGAACTCCCTATTCAACGGTACATTTTTCTAAGCAGAATTGATGATGAATTATACATCAGTAGTTCAAAAGGCATATTCAAACTTAATCAAGCAACAGATAGGGTAGAGGAAGAAGAAGTATTCACAAGAGTCGTAGGGAAAAATTGGGTTTATCAGCTCGTGCAGGATAAACAAAAGAATGTTTATGTTTATTCCGAAAACCTGGTGGGGCTATTCAAACAGATTAGCCCAGGCAATTATGTCTATGTACCATCATCCCTGTTTCATTTGCGTCAATCGTTTAACAACGACTTGTTAAGTGTTTCGCGTAATGTACGCAATGGCGTTTTGTTTAATGCCAATGAAGGTTTTATACACTATGACCCGGACCTGGAGGATAGGGTTTCGATTGCAAATGAACCCCTGGTAAGCCGGGTATTTAGTGAGGCTGAAGATAGCCTATTGTATTCATGGACGCCTTTTCATATCCGACCCGGAAAAATTGAACCGATCAGGATCATCGAGGGCACGCAAGTTTTACAATTCACAGTGGAGTCTTTTAAGTTTAAAGATGTTAACAATCAACAATTTCGATACCACCTAAAGGGTTTTGATAAAGATTTCGGTGAGTGGACTAATGCAAGCCTTAAGGAATACACCAATCTGACAGCGGGAACCTATGAGTTTCAGGTTCAGACATTTAATGCCTATGGAGAAATCGTATCAAGTCAACCCTTACGGGTGGAGGTAGATCCGCCATTTTATAAGAGCTCTCTTGCCCGGTTACTTTATTTCGTCTTAGCCATCATGATACTGTATCTGATCTCCCGCCTCCAACGTCAATATTATAGAAGAAAACAAGCAAGGATGGAGCAGGCAAGGCAACAGGAATTGGTCCAAAAACAAAGGGAACTTCAGGAATTAAAAGAAGAAAAGATAAAAAGCGAATTGAGTCATGTGAATAGCCAACTGGCTTCTTCAACCATGAACCTGGTGGTGAAGAACGAGTTTATGGAAAATATAAAAGAGGAGATTCGCCAGGTAAAAATGACTGACAAGGCAGAAGAAAAGCAACGAGCACTTGAGCATATTATTAAGGAAATTGACACCACGCTTAGGGTACAAGAGGATTGGAAACAATTTGAACATCACTTTGATCGCGTCCATGGAGATTTTTTGAAACGATTAACTCATGAGTTTAAGGACCTTACCCCAGGCGAGCAAAAACTTTGCGCTTTCCTGAGAATTAATATGGGCACAAAGGAGGTTGCGAATCTCATGGCCATCTCGCTACGGGGGGTTGAAGTAGCGAGGTATCGCTTGCGCAAAAAGTTTGGATTAGACACTTCTCAAAACCTGGCAAAGTTTATCTTAGAATACTAGAATTTAATCTGAGCGATGGCAAATGTTCAGGTTCTACCGATTTTTATTCATTTTATAATACTGCTTTGTTACTACTTTCTGCAATACACGCTTAATAATCAGTTCCGCTATCGTAATCAAATGATTTTCATTTTGACCATCGTTTAGGTATTTCTTCAATTGCCCTTCACTAATGTCGATGCGATAAAGCAACTGCATTAAATTAGAGTCGGCTCGGTTGCCGCTGCGTTGGAGTTCATGCACTATTTTTTCGTGAATGCGGGCATAATTGGGTTCAAGGCCTTTTATAAAGTCCGCCTGAAAATTACTTTGTTCAAAATCTTTTGTCAATTGCAGCTTAAAGGCATTAAATAAATCCTGACTGCTGAGCTGATCATTAACCTGTACTAAATCTTGCATTGTACAAAGTTAAGACTCCTTTAATGAACCATGCTGATTGATACTGTAGCGTTTTGTTTTTCACCGTGGGATTTCGCAGAATATTCTACCTTATGCTGGACAGAAAAGTTGGGAGTTGCTACGGTGTTTGTGTTTCATTTTAAGTAAATTAACCTTACATTAGAACCAGATTCAATTGCAACAATCAGCGATTGAAAGATGCTTACTTAACGAGTTGTAAACAAATTCAGAGAAATGAAAACCATGACAAAATCAATAACCCATTCAACCAGAGCAGCCGTGCTACTCGTCCTTTTAAGCTTCCCCTTTAACAATGTCATCGCGCAATTACGGACTCCCAGTTCGGTAGGGAAATATGAAAAAGGTACAGTAACGCTTGAAAATGGGGATAAGATTAATGGATATATATTCATTGATATGATGAATCCTCAGGAATTTCAAAAAAGGGTTAACCTGATTGACGACAAAGCCTATACAGCTTTCAGTGCAGGGGAAAATGTAGATAAAGCCGTTGTTGTGTATGATGCCAACGACTTGCAAAGTTTTACACTTGAAAATGGTAAAAAATTCAAAAAGGCAAGATATGCCAATCTCTTTGCGAAAAGAAAACAAGACCAGATTCCTAATAAACTGATGTTAGAAGTTGTTACGGAAGGAAAGATTACTGTTTTTAAAAAGTATCACCACACCCAGGGTATCGTTACTCCTTACTTACCTGACCGGCTGAAAGTTAATGATGCTGATTATGTCAAATGGCAGGAAAACAACTTTGAGATTCTTTCCCAGAAAGTAGGAGAGGAGGCGAAGAATATGTCTAGCATCAATCTAAAGTCTCTTCTAGGCGATAATAAAACCGTGTTAACTAATTACGCTAAAAACAAATATGGTTTTAGAAATCTTTTTACGAAAGGACCTGTATTTGAATCCAGCTT
>JANNRV010000158.1:0-3474 GCA_031401775.1 Bacteroidia bacterium
CCAGCTTTTGATCGGCTTGGTGATACCATAGGTTGGTCGTTCTTCTTCCGGCTGGAAGGTTCCAAATAATTTATCCCAAATGATTAACGAGCCTGCATGGTTCTTGTCAATGTACTTTGGGTTCCGGCCATGATGTACGCGGTGATGAGAAGGAGTATTGAAAACATACTCGAACCATCCCATCTTATTAATGGTCTCGGTGTGGATCCAGAATTGGTAAAGGGTATTAAGAGCTGAGATATAAATAAAATGTTCTGTCTTAAATCCGAGTAAGGCAATGGGCAGACTAAAGGCAAACGTCCAAACGATTTGAAAACTGCTTTGGCGCAGGGCAACTGACAGATTGTATTCCTCACTTTGATGATGAACCACATGCCCACCCCAGAAGAGATTGATTTCATGACTCATGCGATGAGCCCAGTAGTACGTGAAATCGGTGAGGAGAAAAAGTCCTAGCCAGTAGAGCCAGGTAACTTCCAATCGAAAGAGGGCTAAATTTTCATAAACAACCTGATAGATGACTACGGCAAAAATTCGCATGAAAAGTCCGGAAAGTTGTGAGGTGATTCCACAGCTCATATTGGCAATCGCATCGGGTAAACTGTAAAGTTTTCGATGAGAGAGCCGTTCTACCACCAACTCAATTCCGATGAGTAGAAAAAAAATAGGGATGGAAAGTACGATCGGGTTTAGGTTCAAGGTGAATTGTTGGTTTATTTTGCAACTCAAATTTAAGCACATGGCACTAAAGATTATCAAAGGAGTCTGGTTTCTTTCATTGCTGGCGTTTCTGGGTTCGTTTATGTACATATATGCCTCTTTGCCGGAGAATGTGTTGCTGCTGGAAGGAGATTCTGCCATTGAAGTATCACGAGGTACGATCTTTTATAGTTTTCTGACGATTGTGGGAATCACCAACACGCTTGTTTTTGTCGTCTCGCGATTATTTCCTCCCGATCAATACCGATTTAAGACCTGGTTCTATGGGTTCGTCATCACGTTGAATTTATTTTTTATTGTAGCCATCGCGTTCATTAACCTCTACAATAGCTCCGAGAAGTTTGATTACAGTAACATCGGCTATGTTATTTACGGTAGCATCTCTTTAGTGGCAATATGGGTTGCAAGTTGGCCCGTCTACACCATTTTCAGAAAAAATATCAGTAAACAAACAGTTTGAGTGCCAAATATTTGATTGCTGAAAATCAGTTAGTTAGAACCCGTCATTTCATAAATTTTTGTAGTTGACCAATTCGCAATTTGTATTGCAGTCACTTCAAAATTCGCTTAATTAGGCCATCGCAATTTTTTGAACTCAGAAATCTCCGGCATCGGAATTTTTTCATCTTTGCGCACCATTTAGAAAACGATAGAACTGCACCATGGCGAAAGATACTATTGAGTACAACGAGTCGAGCATTAAGTCACTCGACTGGAGAGAACATATCCGACTCAGGCCCGGAATGTATATTGGAAAGCTGGGCGATGGATCGGCCAAAGACGATGGCATCTATGTGCTGGTGAAGGAAGTCATCGACAACTCCATCGATGAGCACATGATGGGTTACGGCAAAACCATTGAAGTGAAGATCACCGATCAGAGGGTAGTGGTTCGTGACTATGGTCGTGGAATTCCTTTGGGGAAGGTGATCGATTGTGTTTCCAAAATCAATACAGGCGGTAAGTACGATAGTGGTGCTTTTCAGAAATCGGTGGGTTTAAATGGTGTGGGTAGCAAGGCGGTGAATGCACTTTCCAATTATTTTAAGGTGCAGTCTTTCCGGGAGGGGCAGACGAAACTTGCCGAATTTAAGAAAGGAGTGATCACTACCGATGCTAAACTCGCGAAGTCAGACGAGCGCAATGGTACGCTCATGACTTTTGAGCCGGACAACACGATGTTCAAGAATTACCACTTCATTCCGGAATACCTGGATGATCTGATGTGGAATTATGCATTCTTGAATGCAGGACTCATTCTCAACTACAATGGGAAGAGATTTTTCTCCAAAGACGGCCTTCTTGATTTGCTCAAGCAAAAATCTGATCCTGAGGAGATTCGCTATCCGATCATTCATTTCAAAGGCGAAGATATCGAGGTTGCCCTTACTCATGGCAATCAGTATGGGGAAGAATATTATTCTTTCGTCAACGGACAAAACACAACACAAGGTGGTACACACTTGGCAGCATTCCGCGAAGGAATTGTGCGAGGAGTAAGAGATTTTTATAAGAAAGAGTTTGACGCCTCCGATATACGTGCAAGTATTATTGCAGCCGTAGCCGTGAGGGTACAGGAGCCTGTGTTTGAATCACAAACCAAAACCAAGTTGGGCTCGATGAATATGGGACCCGATAGCCCATCCGTTAGGAACTTTGTGGGTGACTTTGTATCGAAAGAACTGGAAATCTATCTACACAAGAATCCTGCGGTGGCGGATGCCATGCTTAAGCGCATCATGCAATCGGAGAGGGAGCGCAAAGAGATTGCGGGAATCAAAAAGCTGGCTAACGAGCGAGCTAAGAAAGCTAATCTGCACAACCGTAAACTTCGAGACTGCCGCTTTCATTTTAATGAAGAGAAGGGCGAACGCAGTCAAGAGTCAATGATCTTCATTACTGAAGGAGATTCTGCCAGCGGTTCGATTACCAAATCCAGAGATGTTGAGACACAGGCCGTGTTTAGTTTGCGGGGGAAGCCGCTGAACTGCTTTAGCCTCACTAAGAAAGTAGTGTATGAGAATGAAGAGTTTAATCTACTTCAGCACGCTTTAAATATTGAAGACGGACTCGATGGTCTGCGCTATAATAAAGTAATTGTGGCTACCGATGCTGATGTTGACGGAATGCACATCCGATTGTTGCTCATGACCTTCTTTCTTCAATTCTTTCCGGATCTTGTGAAGGCAGGTCATGTGTATATTTTAGAGACGCCTCTTTTTCGCGTCCGGAATAAGAAAGAAACCTTCTACTGCTACAGTGAGGAAGAGAAGCAGGCAGCAGTGAGTAAACTGGGGAACAAACCTGAGATTACGCGTTTCAAAGGATTGGGTGAAATCTCCCCTGACGAATTTGGAACCTTTATCGGAGAAAATATACGCCTTCAACCTGTCTTGTTAGGTAAAGACAGTCACCTGGTTAAGATATTGGAATTCTACATGGGCAAGAATACACCTGACCGCCAGGATTTCATTATTGAGAATCTGAGAGTGGAATTGGATAGGGTGAAACAGGAGGAAGAAGTTGTTGCTGAGGAATCTTGAAACCAGCAACCTGAAAACCAGTAACTAATATATGAGCAAAAAGAAGTCGAAACCATTTGTTCCCAAAGCAACCAAAGCTAAAGAAAAGGGAGAAGAGGACGTAGTCCATTCCATCGTCATCGATGGCCTCTACGAAAACTGGTTTATGGAGTACGCCTCTTATGTGATTCTGGAGCGTGCTGTGCCCCGCATTGAAGATGGTTTGAAACCT
>JANNRV010000159.1:0-1843 GCA_031401775.1 Bacteroidia bacterium
CTGTGCCCTGCTCCGCTTTTTCCGAAACATCGGCCTGAAACCAGAAGTATCCATAGGGCCCTATCGTGATCGGGTAGTCATTTCCCTCAACACTCTTAAATCGATTTTGACTAAATACTTCGGTTATATCGCAGTCTTTAAATCCAGAAAGATCAAGTGTGGTAGCTTGTGAAAACTGCGAGAGATTGGCCACCACAATAATCCGCTGCTTATCATAGCTACGGACAAATGATAGAACTTTTGAATTTGTGCTTTCGATAAACTTCATATCGCCTCTTCCAAACACATTCAATCTCTTGCGCATAGCCAATACATTCTTGATCCACCACATCAATGATGATGGGTTCTCTTCGTGACTGGCCACGTTCACAGATTCATATCGGTAGACCGGATCTGTTATGATGGGCAAATAAAGCTTCTGAGGGTTGGCCTCTGAGAAGCCAGCGTTCAGATTCATGTTCCACTGCATAGGAGTGCGAACGCCAAACCGATCGCCCAAATAAATGTTATCTCCCATTCCTATTTCATCGCCATAGTATAAAACAGGTGTGCCTGGCAACGAGAAGAGTATGGTATAGAGCAATTCAATTTTCCTTCTATCGTTGTTAAGCAGCGGAGCAAGTCGCCTTCTGATGCCCAGGTTATGCTTCGTATCCGGATCTGTTGCGTAGGCTTTGAACAAGTAATCCTTTTCTTCTTCTGTCACCATTTCCAACCCTATCTCATCGTGGTTGCGAAGAAATATCGCCCACTGACTGTTGGCCGGAGTTTGTGGAGTTTGTTCGATGATGTCAATGATTGGATAGCTGTCCTCTGTTCTTAGGCCAAGAAACAAGCGCGGCATAAGTGGATAGTTAAAGTTCATGTGGCACTCCTGACCATCGCCAAAATAAGTGGCAGCATCTTCCGGCCATAAGTTGGCCTCAGCAATTAGTATCCTCTCTTTATAATATTTGTCAATATGCGCTCTTAATTTTTTTAAAAAAGCATGTGTCTGAGGAAGGTTCTCACAACTGGTGCCCTCCTCTTCAAATAAAAATGGAATGGATGGAAGTCGGAAACCATCAACACCAAGCTTCATCCAAAAATCGACAACCTTAATGATCTCCAACTGCACATCAGAGCTTTCAAAATTTAATTCGGGTTGGTGCCGATAAAACCGATGCCAGTAGTATGCTTTGGCTTCCTGGTCCCACGCCCAATTAGAAGTCTCTTCATCGGTGAACATGACCCTGGCTTCCTTGTATTTTTCTTGTGTATTGTTCCACACATAAAAATCCTTAAAGCGAGAACCCGCACGAGCCTTCCTTGATTTTTGAAACCAGGGGTGCTGATCTGAAGTATGATTGAGAATTAGCTCAGTGATTATTCTGATTCCTCGGGTATGAGCCTCCTTCAAAAATTGTTTAAAATCAGCCAGCGTTCCATAGTCGGGATGAATATCACAATAGTCGGTGACATCGAACCCATCATCTTTTAGTGGCGATGGATAAAACGGTAACAACCAAAGCGTATTTACGCCAAGGTCCTCTAGGTAATCGAGTTTTTGGATGAGGCCTTGAAAGTCCCCTATGCCATCACCGTTGCTGTCATAGAATGCCCGAATGCTTAGCTCGTAAATAATGGCGTCCTTAAACCAAAGAGGATCGTTTTTTCCGTTCGTCATATTCATTACATGTTCGACTCGTGAATTTCAAGTTTTAATAAATGAAATGGCATTTTGTTGGGATTGATTTCCACAAAATTCCACTCTTGTGTCCAGGTGTAGCGTTCATCCGTTACCACATCATGGAGCTTCACATTAATTTTATCAGCAAGTTTCAGTTTCTCCTTTGGCAGTTGC
>JANNRV010000160.1:0-14064 GCA_031401775.1 Bacteroidia bacterium
AGTACAGCTTGTCCCGAAATTGTTGGCAATAAGTGTGGCATAGTTGTAAATAAGGGGAATATAGATGAAATTAGTACTGCAATAACCGAAATTAAAAATAAATTTAAAGAATTTTATTCAGATAGTTGTGTTTCATTTGCAGAAGAAAACTTTTCAATGAAACCAAATATTTTGAAAACAATTAATTTATATAAAGGCAATTAACTTATGCTAATTAATCTTTTAATAATACTATTCATAATTGTTTTAGGGTTTTTATTTTCTAATAAATATAACTCTGAAAAAAACAACAATCTTGTTCGAAAAAAGTATATTAGAATAATTTGTTTTATTTTAATATTACAATCTGGATTAAGAAATGTAGCAATTGGCGAAGATACTTATACATATTTTTTAGGTTTTGAAGATGTTAAAACCATGTCTTGGCAATCTATTATTGATGCGTTTAAAAATTTAATTAATTATGGTGACGGTAAAGATCCTGGGTATTTTGTTTTTCAAAAAATATTTCAAATTTTCTCTTTAAATTTTCAAGTTTATTTATTTTTCTTAGCAGTATTGTTTTTTTCTGCCTTTGGAATATTTACCCGCATTTCTGAACGTACCGTAACTTTCGCCAAGTAAATATTTTGGTGAGTTTAATCGGCCGTTGTCAATCAGGTATTGCGTTATGAAAAGGCTTATGCTCCGAATGTCCTGATCTACGCCCCTAAAGTTTTCAAACTTAGCTTCACCAACAGGCACACTAAGGCCGGTACCAATAGGATCAATCATGACCAGGTCGGCAATGTCGAGTAGTGAAAAATCATTGTTAACAATTTGATAAGGAGCAGCTGGAGTAAATGATGGATCGTTGACAACAATTCGCTTTGGGCCCAATACACCCATGTGCAACCAAAAAGAAGATGACCCGGGGCCACCATTATAAGCAAATACAATCGGACGTTTGGGAAAAATTCCATCACGCGTATAGCTCGTGAATCCAAACAGTGCGATAGGCTTATTGTTTTCATCTCTTAACTGAACCGTTCCTGCTTTAGCAGTTAAATCAATTTGTACTCCATTGATTTTTACGTTTTGTTTTGTGGTTGATATTTCTCCTTCTGGTATAGGAGCCGGTTCTTTTTTTAGCTGATCAGTTTGCGCCATTGCAGCTGTCACCATGAACAACAAAGAGAAGAAGAAGGTCAGGATTTTTTTCATGAGTTGATTTATTAATGTGGAAGATAATCGTTAAAAATATTAAATTATAGTAAAGCGAATTAAGTTCTTTGATAGCCTCACTAATTCAGCATCTGTGCGGTCTAAGTAGCGAATTTCAATTTAAAGTTTCTGTCTCCACTGTTTCTTTTCCGATCTCTGTTTTTTGTCTTTAATGCGAGCATGTTGTGCTGCTTTACTCGGCTTGGTTTTCTTTCTTGCTTTTTTTGGAGTAAAGACCTTAACAAGAAGCTGATTCAATTTAGAAATGACTTCTTCTTTGTTTTCCAATTGTGAACGTTTGTTTTGGGCCGTAAGAATCAGTATCCCTTCTTTAGTCAATCGGGAAGCCAGTTTCTTTACAATTAATTCCCGTTGATTCTCAACCAGTAAAATAGAATGAATCACATCCCATTTTAAAGTAACCTTAGAGTTAACTTTATTAACATTCTGCCCACCGGGACCGCTGCTCCTGGAAGCAGAGAACAGTAATTCGGATAGCAGTGCTTCTGCCTTAGGGATTAAATTTGTCTTCATTACAATTAGAATCTAAAAATACAAACTTCTTTGTTCGCAATTCCATGAAAAGGAGCATCTCTATTTCAAATCTTACTTCTTTGAAAAATTGATAACTTTATAGTCCCAATTGAAAGTAAAATTTGGTATGAACAAATTAGTTTTTATTGTTGAGGATGACTTAGTTCAGCAAAAAATGCTGCGTCATCATTTTGAAGAGCTCTTAGGCAATTATGTTGTCAAAACCTTTACTGATCCCAACGAGATGTTTGCTCATCTCAAAGACAAACCTTTTGCCGTTGTCTTGGATCATTTTTTCTCGAATAAATCGGACAAAACCGGACTGGATTATCTCAAGGAATTGAAGAAAAGTTATAGCTCCATTCCGGTAGTGTATTATACCACGCTCAATGACAATGATGTGCGTACAAAAGTAATGGACTTGGGGGCCGAAGATTATATTACTAAAGATTCCGCTTCATTGGTGAGGCTTCGCACAGCACTGGATGCCATTAGTACAAAGAAAAAAGGATTTCTAACCAAACTCTTCAAGCGATAAACAAGGAACTGTAGTGAGTTTCACAAAGGTCGAGGTAATTGAAATATCAAAATAAGTACTAATCTTTAAATATCTCCAAAACATCACGCACTACTGCAGCCGAGGTGCCCAAAGGATCAGCTTCGTAATTTTTCATAGAGATACTTTCATACAAATCGGTTTTCAATTCAATTCCCATCTCCCATCCATCACACATGCCTAAAAATGAATTGGTTTCTACCACTACAGGTTTAACTGATAATACCCATTGACTATTAATTTTTTCAGCCATCGCCAGTAATTTTATTCTGTGCCCTGTTTCCCTTGCCTCGAACAACTTTTGTGGAGTTAGATTTTGAATTCCTTCAACGTAAATATCTTTGATCGTACCAGCAAAGTCGGTAAATGACTTCATAATGATGAATAGTTTGTTGGCTGTATCATGCCCGTTGACATCATGAGAAGGATCTGCCTCTGCTGCCCCTATTCGTTGTGCTTCTTTAATAGCATTCTCGAAAGAACCTCCATTCTCTAACGCTTGGAGAATATAGTTGGAAGTACCATTGAAAATACCTTTCATACTTATAAGATTCGCCAACTTTAAATCACGCTGAAGCACATTGATAACGGGGAGCCCTCCGCAAACAGTAGCGCTATACGCCAGCCTGCTGCCATGGGTTTTAGCAAGCTGATGAAGTTCATCAAAACCAAAAACGAGCGGAGCTTTATTGGCTAACACCACAGACCATCCTTTTCGAAGTGCATTGCAAGTTACCTGTAAACCAGGCTGACCGGTTTTAAGATTTCCAGGTGAACTTTCGATGAGTAATTCAGCCTCAATATGATCGCTTATGTTTTCAACGAAAATCTCAGGTTGATATCCTACTAATTCTTTAACATGTCTCTTTTGATTCTTAAGTTGAATCAACTCTTGGTAGTCAAAGCCGGCAGCATTTACCGCAACTCCCGATGAATCGGCCACACCCACTATAATTAATTCAAGGCCATGGGCATTATGCATCTTCTGCTTTTGATTAATCAGAATGTCAAGAACACCACGATTCACCGTTCCTAAGCCGATGAGAACAGTTTTAATTTTCTTCATTATTGAATGTGAAAGGCAACCCTTATCTCTTTTGTTCCTTGATCGGTGTCAACAAAACTTTTCGAAATTCCACCTCGGCTCCTTCTGCCTGCAAAGCGATTTGCCCTTTAGCGGCAGTGCATTCGCCTTGGTTGACAAGATCACCATTGACCCAAACGGTGATGGTGTTTTTAAAACATTCAATCGTCATGTTGTTCCATTCGCCTACCGGCTTTTCAGAACCATCCGTAAGATTCAACACTCTTCTTTTCTTGCCTTCCGTTATCCCCCACTCTTCCTTTGGGCCACGTCTCTTCTCCATATCGGGTACAGTAATATCTTCTACGATGCACCAGAAGTCGCCCGCGTTTTCATAATACATCTGCGCTTCTATGGACTTCGGAAACATTTTATATAGCGCGCGAGGGGTAGAGGCATGCACAAGGACTCCGCAATTTCCGGGCGTTCCGGCAAAGCGATATTCAACTTCAAGACGATAATTTTGAAAAGACTTATCGGTAATAAGATGGCCTTCGGGTGTTCCAAGACTAACCAAACTGCCATTGCGAACAACAAAAGGATTTCTCAAACCCTGAACCGTATCCATTGCAGGAATATCAATATGCCACCCTTTCAGGTCTTTCCCATTGAATAAACTTTTCGTTTGGGCAACTAAGGGAATTGAATAACTGCTGATGACTAAAAGAAAAAAGTAGATAGATTTTCTCATCGTATTGCTTCTCTGATTTAATTAAACCAATTGATTCCTGAAATTACGTTAATAACCAGCTTACACAAAATGGCCAGCACATTCTGATAAATCAATTTGATAGGGTGCATTTCAAATCGGCTCTCAATAGTCATACATTGCTCTTCTACGCCTCACCCCATCAAAAGAACCAGGACAATCAAAACAGAAGCTCCCCTCTCCGGCTGGAGAGGGGAAGGCCAATTTTCTGTATAGCAAAACTTTGATGGGGTGAGGCTTTAAAAGGAATACAATTTCAGATGCCCGATTTGATAAGCGGAAATTCAGGTTCGGGAATTTTAATTAGTTTTAACCAATATCAACCCTCTACTGTATGGTACTTCAAAAACTTATTCGACTTGCCAGCGCTGTTATCATGATGTTGCTACTATCGATGTGCAGCAGCCCTCCTCCTAAAAAGGAAGTAAGGAAATCCAACTCTTATGATGAGTTGGTCACCTTCTTCAAAGCGTGGCGTGAGTTTGAATCGCCTGAATTGATCGATGGTGTACCTGATTATTCTTCTGCAGCCATGCAGAAACAGAGGGAAGAGCTACCGGACTGGCAAGCACAATTAAATGCTTTCGATACCACTCAATGGCCTATCAAGCATCAGGTAGATTGGTATTTGGTGTGGGCTGAAATGAATGGATTGGATTTTGAACTTCGGGCAAAGCGGCCATGGGCGAATGATCCTGCATTTTATGTTTGGTTCTATCCATCATTGCCCGACACACCCTTGCGGGAAGGGCCACATGTTTACGGAAGAGTTGAGTTGCCTGATTACGCATGGCCATTGAATGATTCAACAGCAAGCGTAATCGCTTCACGTCTGCGCAAAGCGAAAACTCTTTTTGATCAGGCTAAAATAAATTTGACAGGCAATGCAAAGGATATGTGGGCGTTGGGAGCGAGAAGTATTCGTGAGCAAAATGATGACCTCAAGTCCTTTGCTTCTAAGGTTGAGGCTCAATTTCCTGATTTGGCCAAAGCAGCCATGGAAGCGATCGATGCGTCAAATCAATTTGCCGACTGGGTAGCAGAAAAAGCTCCTTCCAAAACAGGAACCTCTGGTGTTGGTAAAGAAAATTATACATGGAATCTCCGCAATGTCCACCTGATGCCCTATTCCTATGAAGATGAGAAAGTATTAATGGAGCGGGAACTTGCACGGGCGCATAGTGAATTGCGATTCGCAGAACATCACAATCGTAAACTTCCCAAGCTGGCGAAAAAAGATAATGCGAAAGACTATCAGGAGATGCTCTTAAAAGCTACCGATGAATATCTCTCCTTTATGGACAAAGAAGAGTTTTATACCCTGAAGCCTTATATGAAGCCTGCGCTGTTGGCTCAGATAAGGCCATTCGTACCCAACGATGGTATCCGTGGATTTTTTGACGAGGTAGATTATCGTGATCCTATGCCGATGCGAGCGCATTTCAATCATTGGATCGATTTAGCACGTAACCGTGAAGAGCCTTATGAAAGTCCTATCCGAAATACTCCTTTGCTCAGCAATGTCTTTGATGGCCGTGCTGAAGGTATGGCAACTGCCATGGAAGAATTGATATTGAATGCAGGGATGCTCGAGAATAGACCTCGCGCTAAAGAATTGGTTTACATCATGCTTGCACAACGCGCTGCCCGTGGTCTTGCCGGGTTGAAACAACATGGATTGGAATTAGACTTTGACGGTGCTACTCAATTTGCCTCGAAGTGGGTTCCCTGGGGATTAATGCCAGCGGAAGGTGGTACTATTCAACATGAAGAGCAATTCTATTTGCAACAGCCAGGTTATGAAACCAGTTATGTAATTGGTAAACTGGATATCGATAAACTGATTGCCGAGTACGCACGTCAGCGTGAAGGCAACTTTGTACTCAAAGAATTTATGGATGCGTTCAATAGAACGGGGATAATCCCTGTTTCATTGATCTATTGGGAAATGACCGGAGATAAGTCGATGCTCAATGAGGCCGTGGGCAAAAAATAAAATTTAACTTAACCTCTCTTTGTGAAAAACGTTCACCTCATTATTCTTGGTCTTGCGCAGTGGATACAAACTGTTACAACCCATCACATGCGTAGACCAAAATATTTTAAGGGCATCTAAGTTTGGTGTCAGTCCCGGTGTTATCTGGAGTGTCAAAGCCAATTTTGAGAGTAGAAATTTTTAAATTTGTTGTCGGTATCCTGATGATCACATTCTCCACCAGAATATTAAAATTTGATAAAAAGGGTGAGAAGACCGGCTGGAGTTATATCGAAATCAGCAAACGTCAGGCAGAACAATTGAAACCTGGGTGCCGGGTTTCTTTTCGCATCAAAGGGAGCCTGGATGCTCATCCTATTAACAAGACCGCACTATTGCCTATGGGTGAAGGGAATTTTATTCTTCCCTTGAATGGCACGATGCGCAAAGCCATTGGAAAAAAGGAAGGAGATGCTTTAAAAGTAAAGATCGAATTAGATGAAAGGCCCCTTGCACTTTCTAGTGATTTTGTAACGTGTCTAAAAGATGATCCGCGGGCCTATGATTTCTTTAAAAAACTACCGAAGTCACATCAAGCTTATTTCAGTAAGTGGATCGAAAGCGCTAAAACAATTTCCACGAAAACAAAACGAATTACTATGGCGGTGATTGCCCTAGGATTGAGCCAGGGGTATCCAGAGATGATGAGGGCGAATAAGGGACTTCGTTAATCAGATTACCAAATACTTCTCCATGGTTTGTGTCCTCACAAACCATTTTTTCCAATTTCCTTGACCTATTTTGTATTTTAGATACCGATCGGTATCTTTGTGCCATGCGCAATCCGGACGAAACCAGAGGGGCTATCCTGCATCATGCCGGAAGCCTTTTCAACCTGCAGGGCTATAAAGCCACCTCCATCAGAAACATTACTGAGGCTACCGGCTATACCAAAGGAGCCATCTATCGGCATTTTAAAAACAAAGAGAAGTTGGAAGAGCAATCACTGGTTTATTTGATGGGGATCATGTTTGAGAAGCTTCGAATACAGATTAAGGAGAAGAAGACTGCCGGAGACAAACTCAAAGCCATCGTCTATTTTTTTGAATCGTATGTGACCAAATCACCGATCAAAGGTGGCTGCCCTTTGCTGAACGTAGCGATTGAAGCCGATGACAACAGTCCGCACCTTCGAAAAAAAGCTCATACAATTTTGCAAGTGTTGAAAGAGTCTATCATTACGATTTTATCCAACGGCATCAAATTCGGGCAACTCAAAAAAGACCTGGATAAAGAATATTACGCTACCGTGATCATCGCCAGTTTGGAGGGAGCTATTATGATGAGCAAACTTTCTAAAACCAACCATGATATCCGCATTGTAATTGCTCATTTGGAAAAATTGATTGCGGAAATAGAAACTGAATCCTAATACCAGACACAACTATTTATGAATAAGATTTTCATTCGCTCAATCGGCTTTTATTTGAATACGCTTGCCCTGGTTGCACCAGCCTATGCTGGCAAGAGAGGATTCGAGCTATTTTGTTGGCCACGGAGGATCAGGATGAAGCCTCATCAACTGGAATTTCTAAATCAGGCAAACGAGAAATTTACAATTGATTATGCGGGCAAGAAAGTACAAGCCTATCGATGGGGGACCGGAGCGAAGAAGGTTTTACTGCTTCACGGCTGGCAGAGCCATAGCTATTGGTGGCGCTATGTAATCAATCGGCTCCCCAAAGAAGAGTTTACTATCTTCTCACTGGATGCTCCCGGACATGGACTATCAGAAGGAGATTATTTAAATCTGCCACATTACAGCGGATTGATCGAACAATTTATTGTTGAACAAAAATCTCTTCATGCGATATTGACTCATTCCTTTGGCGGGTTTGCATCGGTATACACCTTACATAGGCTACCCCATTTACAGGTTTCAAAGATGGTGGTAATGGCGGCACCCGGTGAAGTAGAACTTTTCTTTAAATATTATCAGTCCATGCTGGGGCTTTCACAAAAAGCTGTTCGTGTGATCACCGATCAGTTCATCAAAGTCATCGGTCATCCACCTTCCTATTTTCAAATGAAGGACTTTGCAAAGTCATTGAACTTATCGGGGTTGATTATCCATGATACGGAAGACATAGAGGCTCCCTACCAAACTGCGGTGCACATCAATAAAGTATGGAAAAATTCAAACTTGATTACCACCACCGGACTTGGACACAATTTGAAATCCAAAGAGCTAGTGGAAGAAGTGGCAAGGTTTGTTTAAAAGAACCGGACAGTATTCTAACGTACACTACTCAAGCGCCTGTTTAATATCTTTCAATAAATCATCCACGTGTTCAATACCAATTGACAGTCGTAATAAATTATCGGGACTTTTTGGATTGTCACCCTCCGATGTAAGACGATGTTCAATCAAACTCTCTACTCCGCCCAGACTGGTAGCATGTTTAAAAACAGAAAGATGATTGGCAAAATCCATGGCTTCCTTTCTTCCTCCTTTCACTTGCACAGAAAGCATTCCTCCGTAAATTCCTTTCATCTGTCGTTTTGCCACCTCATGATTTACATGAGTGACCAGCTCGGGATAGTAAACTCGTTCAATCTTTGAATGGGTGTTGAGGTAGTTTGCAATTATGCCGGCATTTTTACACTGGGCCGCCATGCGCAATGGAAGCGTGGCGATGCTCCGATCCAATAGCCAACAATCAAATGGTGAAGGTACAACGCCACCGATGGTCTGATACTCACGAAGGCTTTCTGATATTGCATTTTTCTCTCTCACAATGACGCATCCACCAATTACATCCGAGTGTCCGCCAAAATATTTGGTCGAAGAATGAATAACATAATCTGCGCCAAGTGTAAGAGGTTGTATTATATAAGGCGTAGCCCAGGTGTTGTCGCAGGCCACGGCTACTTTTTTAGTTTTGGCGATAGCACAAATCGCTTCGATATCTGCAATTTTTAAAAGAGGATTCGATGGTGTTTCCATCAAAATCAGTTTTGTATTGGCGGTGATGGCCTTACCCACATTTTCAGGATACGTCATGTCCACTTCAGAATAGGTTATTCCCCAGCGTGCATACATTTTCTTAATCAGGTGCGAGACCCCATGGTAACAATCATCTGAAATGATCACATGAGTATTTGGGCCTAGTAAAGCGTGACATACGGCCATAGTAGCTGCCATACCTGATGAAAAAGCCATCGCCTCAGTCCCAGCTTCTAGCACCGCCAGCTTAGTTTCCAAGCCACTTCTGTTAGGATTGGCTAGACGGGAATAGCTAAAACCTTTAGGTGCTACATTCCCTTCTTCATCGCGCTCAAATGTGGTGGACAAATAAATAGGATTGATGACTGATCCTGCATGTTGATCTTCTACATGACCGGCATGCACTGCACTTGTTTCAAAATTCATAAGGATTTAATTTTTGGACTTCTCTTGTAAGAACATTCCATCTCAAACTTACTGAAGATTTAACAGAAAATATTCCGGGAATCAAAGAAACAGCTATCTATCCTATCCCGCCTCCACTCATATGATTGTCCATTTTTTACCAATAGGAATTGGTATCTTAACCTTATTAATCTACCCTATGAGAGCGTATTTTAAAAAGCTGAATCAATTCATTCGATTACCCAAAGATCAGCCCCAATTATTTACAACGTTCTGGACGGGAGCTTTTTCGGGCTTGCTACTCCTTGTGGGGTTAATAGCATTTCTTTCGGGTTTTTTCTTCCAAACCGGAATTCCCAAAGTTGTGATTGGGCTTGTTATGCTGCTTCTAGGGATTTTGGTCTTTTGGATTTTCAGACTGCTCACGGCTTGGCTTCATAAAGGTATTTTAAGAATTCCTACATATGTGTTTTCATTGATCTTCGGTACGTTGATCATTATTCATGTTGCAAGAGAAATCCGATTCAGATTTGCTGATATTCTTTTTTATCCTGGCCTTCTAATGATAATGCTTTGCCTTATACTTCTTTTCGGTTCTTCATGGGTATTAATTAAAAAGGCGTCACCATCATTATGGCTTCATCGTATTTCCATTTTGGTTTCAGCTCTATTTCTTGTTTGTATTGTTTATTTCCTGAGTCAGGATGGAACTGATCCCTATCCTCTGGAATTTAAGCCAACGCCTGCTTCGTTGCTTTCTACAAAAGGAATAAAGAATCCGGGAGAAAAAGGAACTTACTCATTTTCTTACTTTACGTATGGAAGTGGTACTGATCGTAGAAGAGATGAATTCGCTAAAGGGACAACCCACAAGACTACTTCCGTAGATGCTTCACTCCTGTTGCCCGAGTGGAAAGGATCAACTGCTAAATGGCGTGAGCGATTTTGGGGATTCGGAGTCAAGGAATTTCCACTCAATGCAAGAGTGTGGATGCCCAAAGGAGATGAAAAATTTCCAATGATTTTTATTGTTCATGGTAATCATGGTATGGAAGAATTTTCTGATCCTGGCTACGCCTATTTGGGAGAACTTCTTGCCAGTCGCGGCTTTATTACCATAAGTGTGGATGAAAATTTTCTGAACGCCACTTGGTCAGGAGATTTTATGGGTAAAGAAATGCCCACACGGGCGTGGTTGCTGCTCAAGCATGTAGAACTCTGGAAGAGTTGGAGTGCCGATCCATCAAGTACCCTTTATAATAAAGCAGATATTGAAAATGTAATTCTGGCCGGACACAGCCGCGGTGGTGAAGCTGCACCTATTGCTGCTCACTATAACAATCTGAATTATTTCCCGGATGATGCGAACGTAAGGTTTGACTTTCATTTTGGCATTAAAGGAGTAGTAACCATCGCTCAAATAGATAAGCGTTACAGGAGAAGAATAAATCTGGAGAACATTAATTTTTTATCCTTGCACGGGTCATATGATACGGATGAGGCAAGCTTTTTTGGATCTCGGCAATATCAACGTGTTAAATTCACAGATACAACATTTCATTTTAAATCAGGATTATATATACACCGCGCCAATCATGGCCAATTCAATTCGGTATGGGGTAGAATAGACGGAGGTCCACCTAACAGTTGGCTTCTTAATATTAAACCATTAATTCCGTTAGAAGAGCAACAGCTAATTACAAAGGTTTATTTCTCTGCATTCGCGGAAGCAGTATTACACCAAGACATCGCCTACCTGAGTATTTTTAAGAATGCCTCTTCTGCAGCCGACTGGCTACCGAAAGCAATTCTACTCAATACCTACGCTGATTCTAAGACTCAATCAATTGCCAGTTTTGAGGAAGATATTGACCTTATTTCAGGATCAACACAGAATGTATCGCTTCTGGGCGAGCACTTAAAAATTTGGCGTGAAGAAACATTGCAATTCAGGGATAAAGATACGCAAGGAAATAATGCGGTTGTATTGGGATGGGATACGACACAAGATTCAACGAAGCAAAAGCCGTTATACAGGCTTTCATTTTTGAAGTCAATGGACTTAAAATCTAACAACTCTCTTTTTATTTCTATGGCTCCGGGAGATCCTTCAGAACTGAAAAATAAAAAAAGCAAAACTAAAAAACAGGAAGAAAAAGAGATAGCGGTCAATTTCACCATTCAACTTGAAGATAGCCTCGGCCAACAAGTTCAGGTAGAACTAAACTCGGTCAAAAAACTTGCCCCCCGCCTCAAGGTTCAATTTGAAAAGTTAAACCTCCTTCAGGAAAACTACGGCAGCACCTGGGAGCCAACTTTCGATACGTTCGAAATCCCGTGGACGAGATTTGAAAATGCTTCGAAGCCTCTAACTAATATTAAGCATATCCGCTTTGTATTTGATCTCACACCTTGTGGAGTAATTATTGTTGATGATGTTGGCTTAGGAAAGGAAGCTCATCGCTAAAATGTGTTTTTCGGAGCAAAATAAGATAAAATACGAGGGTTTTTCCTGGCGATAGATTGTTGTAAATTGAATCGTAGTGGTAAGTCAACGACATGATTCTATGTTATGGAAGAAAATGAAGTTGTTAATTGTGTGGCGTACTTTGAAGGACGCAGAGTCGCGAATGTAGAAATTGACGACATCAGCGAAGTCCTGAAGCAATCCGACAAGTTTGTTTGGATAGGCCTCCATGAGCCAAGCGCGGAAATGCTCGCTAAAATTCAAAAGGAGTTTAGATTGCACGACCTTGCCATTGAAGACACCCATCGTGCCCATCAGCGACCAAAGATTGAAGCCTACGGTGATACGCTTTTCATTGTACTGCGTAACGTTCAGATGAATCAAAAGCAAATTTCTTTGGGAGAGACGCACTTCTTTGTAGGCACTAACTTTATCATTACGGTGCGTCATGGATCTTCATTGGCTTATACGGATGTACGAACAAGGTGTGAAAGTACACCTGATCTGTTGAAAAAAGGACCTGGATTTGCTCTCTATGCAGTCATGGATGCCATCGTAGACCAGTATTTTCCGGTGATTGATGCGCTTGCCGAAGAACTCGAAAATTTAGAAGAAATGATTTTTGATGAAAAATTCAGGCGAGAAACCACTGCACAGATCTACCATCTCAAGCATCAACTGCTGGATGTCAAGCGATCTGTTTCTCCCTTGATAGACATTTGTAACCGACTGATGCGTTTTGATCTTAAGGTGATCGAAGAAGAAACCCGTCCTTACTTTCGAGATGTTTATGATCATGCCATTCGCATCAATGAAATGGTCGACAATTCACGCGATCTTTTATCTACTGCATTGGAGGCCAATTTATCCCTTATTTCAATTTCACAGAATGAAGTTGCTAAAAAGTTTGCCGGTTGGGCAGCCATTATTGGAATACCCACCATGGTGGCAGGAGTCTACGGTATGAATTTCAGATATATGCCTGAATTAGAGTGGCCTCTTGGTTACCCAGTCATTATGCTCCTGACGTTTGGATCGTGCATCGCTCTATACATTCGCTTCAAGCAATCCGGATGGTTGTAAGCGCTGATGTGTTGCTAAAATCACGACCTTGAATACGAGTAGATGCTGACGAATGTCATAGAATAATTAAGAGGTGCCCTCTACTTTTGATCGAACCCCTGCGCCATGCATCCTCTTCTTCAAAAGAACCACGAGTTTTGGAATCATGAGCGGAGCCTTACCGCACTGTTGGTCTATATGTCTATATCCCTTTTTGTTTGGATTCCTCTGGCCGACTATGCTGATCTTTGGTGGGCCTTTTTAATCAGTGATATTCTTTTTAACCTGATCATTCTGGCGGGTGTATTTTCCGTTCTTACCCGTTGGAGAAAACAACTCTTCTTTATTATTGTCGCAGTAGCAGTAAGTCTTCTGCGGATTATTTCATTCTTGACAGATAGCGTTGCCCTACAACTGACAGGCTATGTGTGTGCAATTATCTTTTTTGCACTTCTGGCCCGCATGGTGCTGCAGCATATCTTTAAAGAGGGCCCTGTCAACCATTATCGTATTGAAGGATCAGTTGTCGTTTTTATGATTGTCGGTATTATGTATGCCTGGTCATACGCTTTGCTTGAG
Organism: Bacteroidia bacterium; assembly: GCA_031401775.1. Classification (GTDB taxonomy): domain Bacteria; phylum Bacteroidota; class Bacteroidia; order Cytophagales; family Cyclobacteriaceae; genus ELB16-189. The sequence goes on from JANNRV010000160.1 coordinate 13,582, forward strand.
TCATTACTTCCAGGGTCATTTGCTATTACGGAACCTTCTCAAAGTTATAAAGATCTTTTCTCCCAGTTTCTGTATTTTAGTTTTGCTACGATGACCACACTCGGCTTTGGGGATATGATCGCCACGGGGTCGCTAGCTAAATCACTAGTCATCTTTCAGGGAATGATTGGTCTTCTTTACCCGGTTATTTTGATTGCCCGGCTTGTATCACTGGAAGTCACTCACTCTGCCCAGATAAAGAAATAGACCTCTCTCTATTAGGAAGCATATTTATCAATGACGCTTTTCAATGACGCAGTAGTCATCACCCCGGATTGGCGCCAAACTACATTGCCCTTTTTGAAGAGCATGAGTGTTGGAACACTTTGAACCTGATAGGCTGCGGCAGCTTTAGGATTCCGGTCAATATCAAACTTGATAATTTTTGCTTTATCGCCAACAGCATCTTTTAACTCCACCAGGATTGGTGCCATCATTTTGCAG
>JANNRV010000161.1:0-56972 GCA_031401775.1 Bacteroidia bacterium
CCCGGCTTTTTTTGATCATGATGGCGATGGCGACCTCGACATGTATGTTGGCAATTATGGGGGAGATGGATTTCTGGGATCAATCTACTTTTTTGAGAATACAGGAACACCTTTCAGTACTTCTTATAAGTATATCACCAATGATCTTTATAGTTTAACAACTGCCAACTTTTACAATTTCAAACCTCAATTTGCCGACATTGACTCTAACGGAACCTTTGATCTGGTTTTAACAGCCTCCAATCCTCAAAATGGCAGCACGGGCTTGCTCTACATTCCTAACAAAAGCAAAAATAGTTTAGATGTTTCAGGTCAAACGCTAACACCTATAAAGTTTAATATTGGTCAAAGTGAGAACATCAACCTAATTGATATAAATCAAGATGGGCTCACGGATATTCTATTAGGTAAGTCAACGGGGGCCTTACAGTATTGGAAAAATACGGGACCGACCGGGAGTTTCAATTTTTCTTTAGAAAACGGCAGCTACCTCGGCTTAGGAAACAGCACGGAAAGACAAAATCCCACTACGACTGTTGCCGATTTAAACGCAGATGGAAAAGCTGATCTGGTGATGGGGGATCAACGTGGCACGCTCACTATTTTCAACGATTTCAGAACTCAAAACTCAACGCCTGTAGGAATAAAAAATATTATTAGCGATCCTTTCTCAAAAACCACGCTATCAAAAAATTTGGGAGGAAGAGTGTGGCCAACAATTGCCAATATCTTTAACAATGATAAACCCGCCATCGTTATTGGAAATTCAATGGGTGGACTATATATTTTAAAAAATGATGAGGCCAATGAGCTGCCTGCCGAACCTGCGATTGATTTATACCCTAATCCCGTTTCTTTGGGAGAGCAATTTTCCATTCGCCCCGACAGAAATGTTCAAGTACAATTTTTCTCTCTCCTTGGGCAAAAAGTGTCAGGTGAATTTTTTCTGCCCGCCAATGTAATTTATCCTTTCACTATGGAGGGGCTTGCTTCCGGACTTTACATTGCCCGCTTCTCGGTGAATGGAAAAACTTACGGCAAGAAATTTATCATTCGTTAATCTTACTTTTGCCTTCAACCTTTATTTTGAATGAATAACTACTCCATTATTTTTGATATGGATGGAGTGCTGGTAGATAGCAATCCGTATCATAAAATCGCTCTCAACCAATTTTGCGCCAAATACGGACATCACTTAACAGAGGAAGGCTTGCGCAATAAAATCTATGGAAGGACGAATAAAGAATGGATCACTAACCTCTTTGGCGCTTTGCCATCGGATCAACTCACAAAGTATGGTGAGGAGAAAGAAGCTTTGTATCGAGAACTCTTCGATAAAGACATACAACCCGTTACCGGCCTGATTGATTTTCTAATCCTTATGGACAAACATAAGATCCCCAGAGCGATTGGTACCTCAGCTCCACGATCAAATGTGGACTTTACCCTTTCAAAAACTGGAATGCAGGGTTTCTTCTCTATTATACTTGATGAGTCTCATGTGACTCATGGCAAGCCAAATCCTGAGATCTATATCAATGTCGCCCGTAAACTTGGACTTCCACCTCGGCAATGCATTGTCTTCGAAGACTCCATTTCGGGTGTAATCTCGGCAAAAAGTGCAGGGGCAAAAGTTATTGGAATAACAACAACACATACAGCTGAAGAGCTTTCAGGGACTGACCTTGTAATAAATGATTTCGAAAATCTGGATCCGATAGCCTTATTCGACAGACTTTTCAAATAGCCTCTTCGGGCTAAGATTTGGTTAATAGTCTGGGGGCTTGAAAAACCATTAAAACTGAATAAAAACTTACTTTACAGGCTAAAAACGAACTATCTCGATCAGCTTTTAAATGCGAGGTAAGGGCAGGGCAATATTTTAGAAGTCATTTGGATTATTCTGCATGATTTACCGATATTTGCAATCCCATTTCAAAACTGGGCATTTTAACTCAACTTTATATGGCACGGGTTTGTCAGATCACAGGAAAGCGTCCACATTCAGGAAACAATGTTTCCCATGCTAATAACAAGACCAGACGCAGGTTTTATCCTAATCTTCATACAAAGCGTTTTTTCGTTCCTGAAGAAGGAAAGTGGATTACGTTAAAGGTGTCTACGAATGCTATCAAAACGATCAATAAAAAAGGTATTACAGAAGTATTGAAAGAAGCCCGTCAAAAAGGGACCCTTTCACTTAAATTAGCTACCACTAAACTTAGTCCTAATTTAAAAGTAGTACGAGATGAAGATGCCCTTTCATTAAATTTATAATATCAACCAACAATGGCAAAGAAAGGAAACAGGATTCAGGTTATTTTGGAGTGCACCGAGCACAAGGCTACCGGCATGTCGGGTATGAGCCGCTACATCACCACCAAAAACCGCAAGAACACAACCGAGCGTATTGAATTGAAGAAATACAATCCGGTGTTGAAAAAAGTAACGTTACACAAAGAAATTAAGTAATCATGGCAAAGAAAGTTGTTGCTAGTTTAAAGAAAACAGATGGTAAGAATTACGCCAAAGTAATTCGCGCCATTAAATCGGATAAGACAGGGGCTTATTCTTTCAAAGAAGAGATTGTACCTGTTGAATTGGTAAAAGAGACACTGGCTAAAAAATAATAATTAGCCCATTTCATAATAAGAAGTCCCCACAAGGGACTTTTTTTTTGAATCTATTCTTCGATCACGCGTTCAATTAAAGCGTACTTTTGAACTTATACTTACTGCTACATGTCATTTCTCGGAAATCTTTTCTCTAAGGAAAAAAAAGAAACACTCAACAAAGGACTGGAAAAGTCGAAAGAGACTTTTTTCGGTAAGCTTGGAAAAGCGCTTGTGGGGAAATCTTCGGTAGATGAGGAAGTATTGGATCATCTTGAGGAAATTTTGATTTCATCGGATGTGGGAATTCAAACTACCCTGAAAATCATTGATCGCATTCAGCAAAGAGTAGCCAAAGACAAATACGTTGGAACCAACGAATTGGATCGAATACTCAAAGAAGAAATCGCAGGCCTTCTCTCTGAAAATAATTCTTACTCGGCAATCGATTTTGAAGTTCCTTCAGGAAAGAAGCCATATGTGATGATGGTGGTAGGTGTCAATGGTGTCGGCAAAACAACAACCATTGGAAAGCTTTCCGCTCAGTTTAAGAAAAATGGAAAGTCGGTGTTGTTAGGTGCTGCTGATACTTTTCGTGCAGCAGCGGTGGATCAATTAAAATTATGGGGCGAACGGGTTGGCGTTCCTGTCGTGGCCAAAGGCATGAATACTGACCCATCAGCTGTTGCCTACGAAGCTGTGGAGGAGGGTGTGAAGAGAGGAGTAGATGTAATCATTATTGACACAGCAGGAAGGCTTCACACCAAAATAAATTTGATGCAGGAGCTTTCCAAGATTAAGAGAGTCATTCAAAAAGTGATTCCCGATGCACCACACGATGTGTTGCTGGTATTGGACGGTAGCACAGGACAAAATGCAATGATTCAGGCACGAGAGTTTACCAAAGCAACAGAGGTGAGTTGTTTAGCAATTACCAAACTCGATGGAACAGCCAAAGGAGGAGTGGTTATAGGAATCTCAGATGAATTTAAAATTCCTGTTCGCTATATAGGGGTTGGCGAAAAAGTGGATGATCTTCAGGTTTTCAACAAGGAAGAATTTGTCGATTCTCTTTTTAAGAAAAACTGAGTTTACTATCGTCTCTACTTAAAATAACTATACGTTAATTGCAATTGCTTGTGATGGAGTTGTGTCTGGAACGAAGCAATCCCTATTTTTTGGGGATCGCTTCGCGCCTCCCACTTCCCGCGTAGGTACTCGCGATAACGGCAAACTATTAATTTTACGTAGCATCGCTTAATTGATTTTTCTAAAAGGAACTCTCCAGAAGACCTGGTAGTTAAGTCCCCAGTAAGTGCTTTTCTCTGCCAGTCCATAGCCCGGAATATCAAAAGGAATTACCCCTGGTGTGCTACTCGTGCTGGGTGCAAATTTAAAGCGAGCTGTATATCCCATCCAGAATCCCTTCCATATTTTGACACGAAGCCCAGTGGTTAACTCTCCCCAGCGTCCTGAAATTTGTGAAGTCGTCACCGACTTTTGAAAGTCACCAAAGTTTGGATCAGTAAAAAAATAATTTACCGTTTCATCAAAGTTGGATTGCCCATAACGGAAGCCCAGAAATAACATATTCCGATCCGGATCCTTAAGAATAAAATTGATATCAGTGCCGATTCTAAAATAAGTACCCTCATTCTGATAGGTGCCATTGAACAGCTCTTCGCTCCGAGCCCAACTTCCGTAATCGAAGGCAAGATAATATCTGTAAAAATCAATATCGGCATTGATCTCCCATCCATCGAATCTATTCCCTGACTGACTTTTAATGATGCTAATGATATCCGTGCCGATGCGAATCGCGGAAGGAAGGTATTTATTCTTTATTGTATCGGATGGATCTACGGGCTTCTCATCCTGGCCATAAGAAGTCAGGAAAATAAATAAAAACCAAAGACTAAAAAAATACTTCAATATTGTTTGCATACGCTTGGGTTGAAACATCTTGAAGTAACGCTGTGTTGACAAGCTTAATACTGTCCTGCGCAAAACTTGTATTCGTAATTTGTAATTCCTCATAGTAAGTAAAAGCCCCGCAATCCACGGCTATCACTCTTGCTTCTTGTGAATAGCTAACGGTAATCGTTGAGACGATGGTGTCGTAGTTCAATGTAAATGTGGTGGAGCCTTGCCCCGGGTTTACAGGCAAGAGCAACGTAGACGTCTTCTGATCTTTATATAGAATTGAATTTGAACCTGATGCAGTTACCGAGGTAAAAGTAATCGGAAAAGGTTTTTTGTCTGTTTTTTTCAGCAGCTTCACCTGCATCAGATTGGTGGCCGTTATAAGACAATCTCCCTGATCGAAGCAACCGGAGAAAAGAATAGCCAATAAAGCAAAGAGTAGATACTTTGTCATGCATTTAACGTGCAAATATACTTTTTAACAAGACGCTTCCATGCCGATTTCAAGTCCTATTTTCTTAAATTTGCTGCTCTTATTTGAGAATACCTGTGAAAACCAAAGGCTTCAAAAAAACGAAAGTAAATATTGTCACTCTTGGGTGTTCCAAAAATACCGTTGACTCGGAGGTTCTGCTCACCCAGCTTAGGGGAAATGGGATTGATGTTGATCATGAGTCAAAAACAGACGATGCAAATATTGTGGTCATCAATACCTGCGGCTTTATTGATAATGCTAAGCAGGAATCCATTGACACCATCCTTCGTTATGTGGATGCAAAAGAAGAAGGGCTTGTGGAAAAAGTATATGTGACGGGTTGTCTTTCGCAGCGTTACAAAGATGATCTTGAAAAAGAAATACCAGATGTTGATGCCTGGTTTGGCACGCGCGATCTCTCAAGGCTACTCAAGCAACTTAATGCTAACTACAAGCAGGAATTGGTAGGTGAACGAATTCTTACCAATCCAAGTCACTTTGCTTATTTGAAAATATCCGAGGGCTGCGATAGACCGTGCTCGTTCTGCGCTATTCCGCTCATGCGAGGTAAACATATTTCAAGGCCAATGGATGAACTTGCATTGGAAGCAAAAAATTTGGCTAAAAAAGGAACCAAAGAACTGCTACTTATCGCTCAGGATTCCACGTACTACGGTTTAGACCTCTACAAAAAAAGAAACCTTGCCGAATTATTGAAACGTCTTTCGGATGTGGAAGGTATTGAATGGATACGACTGCACTACGCGTTCCCGTCAGGATTTCCATTAGATGCACTGGACGTAATGGCTGAGCGGACTAATATTTGCAAGTACATCGACATTCCTTTACAGCACGGCTCCAGTCGAATGTTGCAAATCATGAGAAGAGGCATTACTCGTGAAAAAACAGAAGCTCTTTTAGAAACGATACGAGAGAAAGTGCCCGGCATTGCCATTCGAACAACATTGATTGCTGGTCATCCACAAGAGACCGAAGCTGATGTGGAAGAGACGCTCCGCTTTGTAGAAAAATCACGTTTCGATCGGCTAGGTGTGTTTGGCTATTCTCATGAGGAAAATACGCATTCTCATTCGATGCCTGATGATATTCCGGCAGAAGTAAAGCAAGAACGAGTAGATCAAATCATGGAACTACAGCAGGGGATATCACTGGAGCTAAACCAACAAAAAATTGGAAAAGAGTTTAAGGTTCTAATTGATCGCAAGGAAGACGGAAATTTTATCGGTCGCACCGAATACGATTCCCCGGAGGTAGACAATGAGGTGATGTTGGATGCTAAAAAGAATTACCTGAGAATTGGCGATTTTGTGCAAACAAAAGTTGTTCAGGCTACAGAGTTTGATCTGGTGGCCGAACCGCTGGGTTAAATTCAAGGGCATCTCTAAAAACTAAAATGTGTGTCAGACTGAGCTTGTCGAAGTCGTTTTGAAATACAAAAAGCCAAAAGTTGGTTTCTACAGGCTCAACCTGACAAGGTTTTTTGAAATGCCCTCAAATCATTTCTTAAACTTTCAACAGAAAAAGCCGTTATTCGGGTTATGCTTGAGATTTCCATACTGACGTGTTGTTGATATGCAGCTGAATAAACTCCCCTTCCCGGACACCCATTTCTTTTCCAATTTCTTTCTTGATTACATTCAACAAAAAGTCTCACTCAAGCCACTTTACAATCGCTTCCCTCTAATTGAAAATTTTAAGTCTCAGCTCACCGAGAAAGCAACCTCATTTCCATCTACTCATCGTAAAACATTAACAGATGCCCTGATCAACCAATACAAAACCATTGATGTCTCGGAGTCGGTGAAGAAAAACATTTCTTCGCTATCCTCTACCAAGACATTTACTGTTACGACAGGACATCAACTCAATATTTTTACCGGTCCGCTTTACTTTATTTATAAGATTGTTACCGTCATCAATACATGTAAAGAGTTAAAAAAGTCCTACCCTGAATATGAATTTGTTCCGGTCTATTGGATGGCATCCGAAGATCATGACTACGAAGAAATCAAATACTTTAGGTTGTATGGTCAAAAGTACACCTGGCAAACTAATCAAAAGGGTGCCGTAGGTCGGTTTAATCCCAAAACCATCGAAAGCCTGGAAATTCCCGGAGATACTAAAATTTTCAAAGAGGCGTATCTAAAAAACAGTTCATTAAGCGCAGCAGTAAGACAATACGTTAATGCTTTTTTTAGCAATGAAGGACTTATTATAATAGATGCTGATGATCGTGACTTGAAAATGAATTTCAGGTCTATTATCAAGGATGATTTGTTTGATCATTCCTCAAGACAACTAGTAGATAATTCAACTTCCCAACTTGAAGAATTGGGGTATCATCCACAAGTTCATGCAAGAGAAATTAATTTCTTTTATTTAGAAGATGGCCTACGCAACCGGATAGAGAGAAAGAATGAGGATTTTATTGTGGTGGATACCCAACTTCGTTTTACCAAAGATCAAATGGTAATGATGATCAATGAAGAGCCGGAGAAATTTAGTCCTAACGTGATACTAAGACCCCTCTATCAGGAAATGATTTTACCGAATCTGGCGTATGTGGGGGGTCCTGCAGAAGTGATTTACTGGTTACAGTTCAAAAGTATGTTTGATCATTTCAAGATACCCTTTCCCCTACTGATGCCAAGAAATTTTGCACTCGTCATCGATGCTCCATCCGTTCGAAAATTTGAGAAGACAAAACTAAAACTTGCTGATCTTTTTAAAGAAAAAAATTCATTATTCAATGAATGGATTCATCAAAATACAACACAGGATCTGTCATTAGAATCAACAAGAGCAATCCTAACAAAAACTTTTTCAGAATTGAAAGCCAGAGTGGTTGGTATTGACTCAACATTAGAAAAATTAGTAAGCGCTGAAACTAAAAAAGGAGAGAATAGCCTTGAAAAAATAGAACGTAAACTTCTCAAAGCTGAGAAACGATTACATTCAGATAAACTCAGGCAAATTGAAACATTAAAGGATTCACTTTTCCCGGGTGGAAGTCCACAAGAACGCACTGATAATTTATTGAATTTCTATCAGCAAGATCCCCTGTTTATTCAAAAATTAATCGATTCCTTTGACCCCTTTGATTTTAGGTTCAATGTGTTGAGCTATAATGACTAAACTCGAACTCAGAAAAACATACCTCCAAAAACGTCTTGCCCTTACAGAGGCAGAATGTCTTCATCTCAGTCGGCAACTTTGCGACCAATTTTTTATTAGTGTCGATGTTTCCTTTATTAAGGTGCTGCATGTTTTTTTACCCATAGAAAAAAGGAATGAACCTAATACATGGTTACTCATCGATCGCCTTCGCAGAGAATTTCCTACTGTTCGGATATCTATCCCCAAGGTAAACGGAACGATGGAAAATTTTTATTTTGAAGGCCTGCATCAGCTTGAAAATAATGCCTGGGGCATCCCGGAACCTAAGCAAGGAATTCCCACGCCCACAGAAAAAATTGATTTGGTACTCGTGCCGCTTCTTGCCTTCGATCGAATCGGCCACCGAGTTGGTTATGGGAAAGGATATTACGATCGTTTTCTTTCCGGCTGCCGAGTTGATTGCAAGAAGATAGGCCTCTCCCTCTTCAAACCTATTGATCGCATTGAGGATATTATGAAAGACGATATCGCTATGAATGGATGTGTAACTCCCTCTACCTTCTTTAATTTTTAGCTTGCAGAAAGGCTACCGTTATTGTCTTCTCCGTAGAAAAAGGAAGTCCCTCATTCGTTATTCCCTGAAATTTTATGATCATCTCACCCACATCATCGGAAGCATAAAAATTTACATTTGCTCTTCCATTGGTTCCGGTTTTTACCAAGGGATTCCAATAAAGCGTTGATCTAAAGTCAGGCACCCGTTGATTAGAGTTTTTAGCGTAATTGCTAGATTTGAAATCGACAGGCTTACTGAGTCCTTCAATGTTGAGCAATTTACCATCCGCCTGCACTTTTTCACCAATGGCATTTTTTGTTTGAATAAAGATGACTCCATTTTTTCCAATGGCACCGAGTCGACTAAGTTTCGATTTATCTCTCACTACTTTTACTGTCAATATCTCCGCAGGCTTAAGCCTCAAAAATAAGTCCGTATTCTTTGACATTACTCCATCAATAATGTATAAAGGCTCTGACGTGGGAATACTATTTAAAGTTCCTTCAATAAGAATTAACCTAACCGTTACTTTGTCACCCCGGACTCGGTGTTGCACAAAAGGAAGTATCTCTCGGATCATTTCTTCCATTGACGGGAAAACTAAAAATTTCTGTGCGTCCACTTCAAAGTCGGCTCCACCTAATTCATCTTCAAATTCCACATTAGGATTAAATCCTTCTCCTTTTGCATCTGTTTTCGCTTTTGCATAAAAATTAAAGGATTGATCCATGAGGTCTTTCTTAAACTTATAATCTCCGTAGGTCTCAATGGAATCAGTTTGTTTGAGTACGAACTCTTTAGGAGAAGTAACAGGATGGTCATCCAACCGAATCACAACTTCTTTTTTTTGCTCGCGCCCTTTGTTCTGCACCGTAAAAAATAACTTGTCACTTCCCCAAAAATCGTACATGAAAGGGAGTTCAAATTTCCCTCTCTGTGAAGCATATAACTCGTAGCCCATCATGTGCTTTTGAAGATAGATCATAATCAGGGTAGAGTCTGGCAGTGGCTCCTGCGTTTCCAAATACATGCCTGATCCACTTAAGCTCATGGAGTTCTTAAACTTATACTGTGGTTTTTTAACTTTCCCTTCTAGAATCTCTTTCCACGGAATACGCTGCCAGGCTAGTGGGATCAAATAGTAGTCTGAATGACTTCGCCACTCCCCTAAAGACTGTCCTGATTTATTTAAAAGTTGTCCCAATTGAGGCAGCTCAGAAAGAAGTAGCTCCAAATCTAAAGATACGGATGTGGGATTAGGGAAAAGGTTTTTGTTAATCACTGAAATGGTTCCTTCTCCCGAAATTGGATTCCCACTATCATCTTTAAGCCAAACATCGAGTGTCACAAGCTCACGTGCGCTGACGGATTCTCTGGCAAGCTCAATGGCTGCTTTAACTTCACGATTGCGTTTCCAAAAAATTCTCTCTGCTCTTAGATTACCGCTTTGATCCAAAATAGAAAGCTGATTTAATCCGGGATGAAGATGTTGAGCCGGTATACTCATTTGTAAAGATTCACTTCCCTGAAACTGAAGAGGTCTGCTAAATGAAATTTTATTCCGCGCTGTCAACACCAGATAAAGATCCTGATTGCGCAAAGTTGAAGCCGAGGGAATTGAAAGCGTCACTTCCTGAGGTTCCTGCAGCAGTGTGGAAGGAGTCAACTGTATTGCTACTCCATCTTGTTCAAGCTGATTGATCTGAAATTTTTGATTACTCCCCTCCAGTTCAGCATAAGATCCCATCGATGGAATAAATTTTACTTCTCCTAATCCCTTACTATTCAGTGTAGCACTCACGATTGTCTCACCGGTTTGATTCTTGAACGTCACTCTCCCCGATGGAGAAGATTGTATGACAACTCGGTTGCTAACGCCACTCACAAGATGGCCTCCCTCCGGAAATAAAGAAACCAAGGATGTCGCTGAGGATTTATCAGCAGCAAGTTGATACCTTCCTGCCAGGAGAAATTCTTTGGAGAAGTAGAACGATTCATCAAAGTTTTTCATCCATTCACTAAACACCACAAAGCGATATTTTCCGGGTTGTAAGTCTCTTGATAAAATTATCTGATTCTCCGATTTACCTTCTACTACACGAAAGCTCTGCTTCTGAACAAGCTTCCCATCTTGATCAATCACTTCCAATTCAAGAATCTGCTTACCCGCCACCGGACGAAAGTCTTCATTTACAAAATAGGCTTTGAAGAAAGCCGTATCTCCTCCTACATACTTGTCTTGATTAAATAGCAAATGAACACTTACCTGCGGATTGGCTTTCGTGTAAGCCTCAAATTGCTGCGTCAGTCTGAGAAGAAAATCATCTTCTGCAGACCCGGAAATCAGACAAAGAGAGAGCGCCAGTAGTTTAATAGAATTTTTCATTGCCAGTCAGTGGGTTGTTGAGTCGTTGCGTATTTATAAGAAAGACAGGTATTATTCACTTGTGCAGGCGCAGGTGTACCAGGGATTACGATGAAGACTATTTTCTTGTTTGCTCCTGCAGCGTAGAAAAGACCTTGTGCTTGCTCAGCTCCGTTTTTTTCAAAGATATTCGTACGCACTGTTCCAGAAGGAGGCTGGAATAAACTGCCCGTGCCTTCTTTCTGCGCCTGAATATTTTTCCAAAAATCAAAGGCAGTTCGGGAAAGGCTCAATTGCTTCACTTCAATCATCACCTTTTCATAAAAATAAAGATTGGAGATTGGCACATAGCCCAACTTAACTCGTTTAAAATTTCCATTCGATACAAATTGATTATCGCTCACATGCGGCTTTTCTTCAAACTGCGTTACCCAACAGGTACAACAATCACATGGCTTACCAGGAACAGGAAGAACCGCACCGTTACTTAATCTGAAAGAACTGCATGGAAGTGGATCAGGAGCAAAGCCCTCACCAATTGGAACAACGTGCAATTCAGGGAAAGTTTTAACAAGATAGGTAGCCGAAAATCTCCATCGCAGCTGATTATCTGAATCGGGCAAGCCTTTTGAGTCCATGTAAATGTCAAACCCGTAGGTGGTTGGTGCTTCTGCAGGCTGAAAAGATACCGCTTCATAGTAGACACTATCTATTTTACCAACGGGCTTTATCATCTCAGGAACAGATTCAAATATCTTTCCATCTCTTCCTTCAACACGCACATGATATTCCCGTCCAACAACGCCTCGAATTCCATTGGGCTTTGTTTGATAGATTCCCTGCTCTACTTCCTTGAGTACCTCAGAATTTCCCAGGTTATCAAAAATGGCAACGCTTTTGGCGGTGACAAATTTCCTGAAATTTAAATCCGTATCCAGTTTTGCTGCGCGGGTGATTTGCACAGTATAAGGACCGGGTTCATCGGTAATAAGACCGTCAACAACCAAAACATCACCTCCTGCCGGAACTTCAATGCTGATTCTGTCTACACAGGAATCGAATAAGATAAGAGCTACAAATAAGATAATTGATTTTTTCATTTCCAGTCGGCAGGGGGTTGATTGGAGGAATATTTAAAAGCAAGAAGGCAACTTTCATTTACGTTTTTTACATCTGGGCCACATGTATTCCTATTACGAATTTGAAGAAACAGTTTGTCCACGTTTGCACTTGAGAGATACTTCTGTTTCAATGTAACAGAGGAAGTGTAGAAAATACCTTGCACCTCTTTTGTTCCATTTTTCTCAAAAATATTCGTTCTTATCTTACCTGTTGGGGGCTGAAACAAACTGGATCCACCTTCCTTTTGTGATTGTATCGTCTTCCAGTAATCGAAAGCCGTTCGTGAAAGACTCATTTGTTTCACTTCAAACCGGTATTTTAGTAGGAAAGTCCAGTAGTCAATCGGTACATAGGCCACTTCTATATTTTTAAACTTTCCACCGGATACAAACTGATTATCGCTTACGTAAGGTTTATCCTCAAACTGATTTACCCAACAATTGCAACAAGTACAATTGCCTATTGGTTGGAGAATCCCAATTCCATTTAATACGAAACCACTGCAAGGACGTGGGTCAGGACAGCACAGGCCTGCTATACAAGTTATTGTGTGAAATTCAGGGTTAGTATTTATTTCGTATGTACCCGTAAATTTCCAACGAAATAAGTTATCGCTATTGGGAACGCCTAGCGCATCTACATAAACCCGAAAGCCGTACTCTGTAGGCGCATCTAGCGGTTGAAAGGCATCAAGTCTGTAATACAAATTATCAATCTCACCTACAGGATTCATTTTATCCGGAATGGATTCATAGACTTGACCTTCATAGGTCTCTATCCTAATGGCATATTCACGCCCTACCACACCTCGGATTCCACCCGCCTTGGTTTGGTAAATTCCATCTCCATCATTTATTTCATCAAGTAGTTCAGAACTGCCTTCATTATCAAAAATGGTCACCTTCGCAAGTGAGACGGGCCGTGTACTAAACTCCAAAAAACTCTCAATCTTTGATGACAAAGAAAGTTTTACAGTATATGGGCCTGGTTCATCAGTAATCAACCCATCCACCACCAACTGAGCATTGGAAGCATTCGGAATACGAATATTCACCCGGTCAATGCACCCATTGAGCAACAGCACTCCAACAAACAGGGTTACTGATTTTTTCATTGCCAATCTATTGGTTTTTCCCCTGTTGAGAGCGGATAGGCCCGGGTACAATCTTCAGCTATTCTTCCCACTTCGCAATTCCATGTGGCTACTTCTATATCTATAGGTAAATCACTATTTGTTATATAAGTCTGTTTTTTCTGCACAGCAGCAGCGTAGAAGATACCTTGCACTTCCGAGCTTCCATTCTTTTCAAAGAGATTACTGCGGGTTTTACCTGTAGGCGGTTGAAATAGACTTGAAGTTCCTTCTTTTTGAGACTGTACTGTTTTCCAGTATTCAAATGCCATACGAGACAAGCTCATTTGTTTGACCTCCAATCTGTACTTGATGAGAAATGGGAAATACTCTATGGGTACATATCCCACTTCAATTTTTTTGAAAACTCCATTGGATACAAATTGATTGTCACTTACCCGTGGCAATTTTTCTGGAACATGAACCCAGCATCGGCAGCATGTACAACTGCCATCGAGGGCATCAATACATCCCCTGGGGTCAGGCACACATGGATTGCCATCCAATCCAACGGTATGAAGTTCTGGCCAGGTATCTATTTCAAAAATTCCGCTAAACTTCCACCTGAATAAATTATTACCATTTGCTACACTTTGAGCATCCGCATAAATGCGAAAGCCATATTGAGTTGGGTCTGCAATGGGTTGAAAAGTTTCAAATTCATAATAAAGGTCATCTACCTTGCCTACGGGATTCATTTTATCCGGAACGGATTCATAGATCTTACCATCTCTGGTTTCAATCCGAATGAAATATTCCCGTCCTACAACACCTCGCATTCCATTAGGGTCAGTTTGATAAACACCAATTTCAGTTTCAGATAGCTGCTCGGAATTACCTTCGTTGTCAAAAATAGTGACGCTCTTGGCTGATATGAATTTTTTGAAATTCAAATTTTCTTCAAGTTGAGCCGCGCGTGTAATTTGTATGGTATAAGGACCGGGCTCATCAGTTATTAAACCATCAATAACGATTGGCAGAGTAGTGTTCGGAATATCAATGTTAATTCTATCCAAACAGGAATTGAAGAGCGTAAGAGAAAGTAGGAAAAGGGCACTTCGTTTCATAATGCATCAAAACTTAAAAGCATAACTTACTGAAGGCAATGCCGTACCGATGATCGCTAAGCTATAGGGTCGTAAGACTCCTGCGTCTACTTCTTTAAAGAAAACACTGTAGGGATTTTTGCGGCCATATACATTGTAAATAGAAATCGTCCAGGTTCCATCCCAGAATTTTTTACGTTTGTGATTTCCTTCTATTACTATGGCGAGATCTAATCGATGATAGTCCGGGATGCGGAATTGATTCCGTTCAGAGAAATTGGCAATGGATAGATTATCAATGATAAACGCTGAAACAGGTGTCGTTACAGGCCGCCCAGTACGGTAGGTAAATGCTCCTGTAAAGAAGTATCGCTTCGAAATACCATACTTCCAGTTAAGGTTGACGATGTGAGGCTGATCAAAATTGGAAGGGTATTCGTTTCCATTGTTTATAGATTCGGATGGCGTTGCACCCGTTATCGTGCGCAGTGAGCGCGAGTAAGTATAATTGAATGATCCAGTCAATCTTCCTAAGTTTTTTGCAATCTGTGTTTCCACACCATAGGCTCTCCCCTTTCCTTGTATCAGATCTGTTTCCAATTGAGGATTCAATATCAATTGAGCTCCATCTTTAAAGTCGAGCACATTGGTAATGTCTTTATGATAGACCTCCACAAAAGTCTCATACATCTTTTCTTTAAAATTTCGGAAGTAACCTATTGAAAACTGATCGGCCATTTGTGGTTTGAAATAGTACCCACTAGGCTGCCAGATATCGATAGGCGTGATGGCCGCTGTATTAGTAACTAATTGCAGATATTGATAAATTCTATTGAAGCCAATTTTAATTGATGACTTTTGATTAATGGTATAGCGGAATGAAGCGCGTGGCTCAACCCCATAATAAGTCTTAATTTTCTCACCGGATGAGAAAACAAGAGTGTCAATTAAGTTAAGAGTCTCAATTGGCTGGTCGGGTTTATAAACATAAACGTTAGCGGGGCCAAAAGATGTAAACGTTGAGAAACGCACACCGCCATCAAGTAAAATCTTATCGCTCACGGTAAAGCCATCGCCTAAATAAATCCCTGACTCAAGCGATTGCTGTTTTTCAATCTGTATGGGTTTTACGTTAGAAGTAGGCGAACTTGGTTCAAGACGTCCCGGATCGAACCCATAATAGGTGCTTTGAATGCCAAAGGATAATTTGTGCGCCCCTCCCTGATAATCAAAATCTGCCTTGAAGCTGGGGTACGTTATTTTGTATGAAAGGAGAAATCCGGTCACTGGATTCTCATCAGATACTTCATACCCATACGAGCCATACCCTAAAAGGAATGAAGAATTTAGTTTAGCAGAAAACACGTGATCTAATTTTAAAGTGCTCAGCAAGTTATTCCACCGATATGTAGTATCTCCTGATAATCGAAATTCATCCTGACTGCTGTATGCTGAAAGGGTAAGTCTTGTTTTTTCACTAAAGCGATGGGTCAATTTTGCAGTACCATCATAAAAGAAAACTTTGCTATCTCTTAGATCAACATAGTTGGTGCGTATGCTGTTGATAAACCAGTCTGAATAGGTAATTCTGGCGGATGCAACAATCGAAGTTTTATCTTTAACAATCGGACCACTTACCAGTACATTGCTAGAAATAATTCCAATACCGCCAGCGCCACCCCACTTTTCAAAACTCCCCTCTTTCGATCCAATATCAAGTACAGATGAAACGCGGCCTCCATATTCTGCTGGAATGCCTCCGCGATAGAATGTAACATCCCGCACTGCTTCCGCATTGAAGGCAGAGAAAAAACCAAAGACATGCGAGCTGTTGAACACCGGCAAGCCATCATAGAGAATAAGATTTTGATCTACTCCTCCTCCCCTTACATTAAATCCGGAAGCTGCCTCACCAGCAGTAGTCACTCCCGGTAAAATTTGAATTTGTCTTATTAAGTCAACTTCACCAAATAAGGCGGGTGCCCGTTTTATTTCTTTTATGCTAAGCTGAGTGATATTAATCCTGCTGGTGGTAATCTCGCGGGCAGCTTTATCCAAGATAACAACCTCCTCCAATAATGTGGGTGTTTCTTCCAGGATGATATTTACTGTTCCGGTTTCAAATACACCGAACTCCAAAACCTTTTCTTCGTAGTTGACATAGCTGACTGAAAGCACATGTTGGCCTGTAGGCAATTGAATCTGATAATCACCATTAGGATCGGTTATGGCTACTAATTGAAGGTCACTTACCACAACGCTGGCCCCAACTAGTGGCTCATTGTTTTTCGAATCGGTAACCTTGCCGCGTACGGTAACTTTTTGCCCTTTTTTGAAAGTAGCAGGGTTTCCTAGAGTAAGCTGTTCAATTTTTTTTCTGCCTTGGATGGCGGTGTTGATCAATGAACTCCGCTTAAGATCCTGCTTCGGGTCTTTCACAAAAACAACCGAGCTGGGGTTGAGCAAGAAATAATTGAGTTCTGTACCCAGGAATAATTCATCGAGTGCAGCCCCTAGAGGTTGGTCTTTAAAGCTTTGCTCAAAAACTATTTTATCAGTCCACTCCGGTAAATAATAAAATCGAACAGGATGCTTGGCCTCAAACTCACTTAAGACAACTGATAAATTTTTACCCTGTTCGGTACCATCCAGTTTTTGATCCAGGATAGTCTGTGCCTGGCTATTTAAGCAAAATAACCCCAGAAGGGGGAGCAACAGTTTCTTGAGCATAATTTTCGGCAAAGTGTAATACGAAAGATAAATGGGTTAACTTCAATAACCAAGCGTATTTGATAACCACGGGCTGAAGTAGATGAAGGCGGAAACAAATCCTTTATCAAATGTTGCTACCTTGTTTTAGTAACCTTTGCGCAGTCATTAGGCGTCACGACACCTTCAAGGTGGCGGACGCCTGATTAGCTACTAAAAAAAATTCAAGACTGTGTAGCTATGGTTAGTAATATGAAATGATCATTTCTCTTATTTTTAATTCTGCTGTGTCAGCGGTAAAGGATTCAATGGAGTTGATGGCATCAAGAATATGCCCCAGTCTTTCTTTGTCACCAAGGTTACCTCTTAGGCTTCCATAAGGTCAATCTTAATCAAAATTAGATAATTTTATTTCCCTTGCCGATCAGAAATAATAACTACACTCTGGCTCTTGCTGGCTCAGGCAATGAAACGATCCCAGCCCCCAGATGATGTCCCAGGAATCGAGTCCAATAACTTTTCGGTCGGAGAAATATTTCTGCAAAATATCAAGTGCACGATCATCTTGCTTGTCGCGATAGGTAGGCACGATCACATACTTATTGCTTATATAAAAATTTGCATACGAAGCAGGTAAACGTTGTTCATCATAAATCACCGGAGAAGGCATCGGCAATTCAATTACATTCAATGCTTTTCCGGTCTCCAACTTCATTTTACTCAGCAGTTTTAGATTTTCCCGGAGTGGAGCATAGTTTTCATCAGATTTATTTTTCTCCACTACGGTCACTACTGTATCCTCATTGACAAATCGTGTGATATCATCAATGTGTCCGTCCGTGTCATCACCTACAATTCCATCTCCCAGCCAAAGAATGTTGCTCACTCCATAGTAATCCTGAAGATACTTTTCAATCTGTTGTTGATTGAGATGCGGATTTCGATTAGGATTCAAAAGGCAAGAGGTTGTGGTTAACACTGTTCCTTTGCCATTAAAATCGACAGAGCCTCCTTCCATTACAATCCCCGGATACACCACCGGAATTTTATAATGAGCCCCAACTAACGTTGGAATGTTATCATCTAAATCAAAGGGCGGATACTTTCCACCCCAGGCATTATAGCCCCAATCAAGAATGATTTTCTTTTGTTCCGCTTTAGGGTTAATTAAAAAAGCCGGACCATGATCGCGGCACCAGGCATCGTTGGTAGGGTGAATAAAAAAAGTAATGTTGATAAAATCAACTCCTGCCCTTTGTAAATGCCCCATCGCTTTTGCCTTCATGGATTCATCCACCACATTAATGTTGACTCTCTCCCCTTCGGAAAGGAATTTAATAAATTGGCAATAGATAGGATAGATCATCTCAATTTTCCCTGGCCAGGAGGCTTCCTTATGCGGCCAGCTTAGCCAGGTTGCATTGTGTCTTGCAAATTCAGCAGGAAAGTAATAGCCGTGTTTTTTAGGTAAGAAGTCGGGAAGTCGGGAAGTCGGAGGATTCATTTTGATCGATTGCATTTATTGACGATTGAAGAGAGCTTAAAATTAAAGTCAGAAAGTCCGAGAAGATCGTGAGTCCATACAATAGAACTTTTTTCACTTCATTAGCTTTCGAAATCTCTTCATCATTTTAGTGAATTACGTAAGGCGTTGATCATAACAAGTATCTCCTCGCACATTTTACAAATTTTCATAAAATCCTCCTCACTTATTATATTCCTTTTTTGGGCGATATAAATACAAGCCACCACTTCAATATCCGACCTTAAAGCAAATCCAAGAAATCTTCTAAACTCAGGATTTGTCTGACCCGTAGAGCCTTCTGCAATATTCAATGTGACGGAATCCGCAGCACGTTTTATCTGTGAAGTCAAAACATATAATTCTTCTTTGGGAAATTTTGAGGTTACAGTATGAACTACAGCTGTTAAATCTAATGATTTCTGCCAAACAATTAATTTTTCAAACTTAAACCCCATACTCAATATATTAAATCTTCCTTCGGACTTCCCGACTTTACCGACTATTCATCAATATATCGTTTCGTAATCGGCTGATAGGAATCAATCCTGCGATCGCGTAAGAAGGGCCAATGTGTTCGATAGTTGTCTGTCTTCTTCAAATCAATTTCCAGTACATTTACTTCTTCTTGTTCGTGAGAGGCTTTGTATAAAATGCTTCCGAAAGGGTTGGAAATAAATGATCCGCCCCAAAATTTCATGGCGCCTTCTTGTTCAAATCCTATACGATTCACGCTCACCACATGAACACCGTTTGCTATAGCGTGACTGCGTTGAATGGTTTGCCAGGCATTATATTGTTCGATGTTGGTTGCTTCATCTTGCGAAGTAGCCCACCCAATCGCAGTAGGATAAAATAATATTTCTGCCCCCATCAAAGAAGTAATGCGCGCAGCTTCGGGGTACCATTGGTCCCAGCAAATCAAAACTCCCAACGTGGCAAACTTCGTCTTGAAAACTTTATAGCCTAAGTCACCAGGGGTAAAATAAAATTTTTCATAATAAGCCGGGTCATCGGGGATGTGCATTTTCCTGTACTTACCCAAATAACTTCCATCAGCATCCAATACAGCTGTTGTATTATGGTAAATACCCTCCGCCCTTTTTTCAAAAAGTGAAGCAATGATAACGACACCTAAGTCTTTGGCTACTTTTGACAGGGCATCCGTGGATGGGCCGGGTATTGATTCTGCCAGTCGAAAGTTTTGATAATCTTCAACATCACAAAAATAAAGTGAACGAAATAATTCCTGCAGGCAAACGATCTGAGCGCCTTTTGCAGCTGCATCTTTTATTTTCTGAATCGCCTTCGTAAGGTTTTCTTCCGGACTCTTCGTGCAACTCATTTGCACCGTACCGATTTTTACAGTTTTATTAGACACTTTATTAAAATTTTAGATCGACAAAAGTAGCAAGGATTTTGGGTTTCCTTTACTTTTTAGTGGCTCTTACCATTTCTTTCTTGCCGGGGGGACCGGGTAATGTTTCTACGGTGAGTCCCAGCGATTTCAAATCACGCTTCAACTGACCCTTTGCGCAATAGGTAACGAAAACTGCACCGGGCTTCATAGCCGCTTCTATCTTCTGCAACACCTTCATCTCCCACATATCAGGCTGTTTGGAGGGAGCGAAAGCATCAAAATAAATTAGATCAAAGGAGGAAGGCGAACAAATTACATCCTGTATTTTACTCTGTAGCTTTTTTATAAAAAAGTTCTTTTCAATAGTCTGCTCCTGCTCCCATAGTCCCTCATGAAGCTTTGCAAAATAATAACTCGCATTGTTAAAATTAAGCACCTTAGCATAATTCAAAAGTTGAACCGTCTCTGAAGTGATGGGATACGCTTCCAGTGTTGTATAATGAAATGATATATTAGTTTGAAACGAGGACTGCAGTGTCATGAGCGCGTTTAACCCTGTGCCAAATCCAATTTCTAAAATTGAAATTTGTTGAGGCATATGCAGCTGAATAAAATAATCTAAGCCATTATTAATAAAGACATAAGCCGTCTCCTGAATAGCTCCATGAACCGAGTGATACGTTTCGTTGAGTGTTGTATTGAGCAAAGAATGTGACCCATCAGAAGTAGTGATTAACTGAATATCATTATCAGGCATACATCAATTTACTTTTGTTTTAGTCTTTTCGAGCGTGCGACATTTTGTACGAAAGTAGACATGAGGTTGCGAGAAATCTTCCGTAAGAGAACCGGCTAAAAGTTATAGTAAGATTTCTCCCTTCGGTCGAAATGACGTTCCGTTTTTTTGGGGATAACCTGTTACACATCTACTCCTTCTTAATCAGCGCCACGGCATACGCATTAATCCCCTCTTCCCTGCCTACGTAGCCTAAGGTCTCATTGGTGGTTGCCTTGATAGAAATATCTTCCACCGAAACATTCATCAACGGAGCCAATATTTTTTTCATCTCCTGAACATGGGGATTGATCTTCGGATTTTCCAGACATATCGTGCAATCAACATTTTCAATAGCCCATCCTTTATCGGTTAACATCTTCGTTACCTCTTTTAAAAAATACTTACTGTCCTTCCCCTTCCACCGTTCATCTTTGTTGGAGAAGTGGAAACCGATATCTCGCAAGTTAGCGGCTCCCAGTAAAGCATCACAAATAGCATGAATCAAAACATCAGCATCAGAATGGCCAACAGCTCCTTTCGATGCTTGCAGTTTTATTCCACCCAACCAAAAATCTCTGCCCTCTTTCAATTGGTGAACATCAAAACCCATGCCTACGCGAATTTTCATAAATTTAGACTTTAGTATATAGACTTAAGACATAAGGATAGTTCTAAAAATCTTGTCATGTTGAACCCGATAGCTATCGGGTCGAAACATATTTCTTAGTATGGACTCTCTAAATCGGCTTCGTCCCCATAGCTATGGCTGTTGGATTTCACTCGTTATAAATTTTCTCCAATAACTCAACTTTCTTTCTTTCGTCCCACTTGTCCGATGATACATACAAATTGAAAGAGGTTTTGTTTTTTAGTCCAAACAGGAAATAGCTATCCACATCTGGATCTCGTAATAGATTCCAGATTAGATAATTCTTTTCTTCATTTTCCTTAATGGTCTTCAATTGTCCCTTAGTCTGCTGTTTCCAATAATTTGCGTCCCATTCATAATAAGCCTTAACAAACTCTGCCCCAGTCATTCCTTGTTTAAAAAATTCATACTTATCCCACGGATTTAAAGCAACCGCAAATGTCACGGAATCTGCATTTGAAAAGAAATATTGTCGGCTTGCATTATTGTAACTCGTCTTTGTCCACTTGCCTGGAATACTAATTTGTCCATATGGAAAAATTAATATTGATGTTAGGTCCTTCGCTTTATCATACTCGTCAGAATATATAGTCGATGTCGACTTTGTCGGGGAACAAGTAATCAATATTGTCCCAATAATGATAAATGATAAATTTTTTGTCAATACTGTCATTATATGTTGAATCTGTATGGCAATTGCCGGCAACTATAAGATATACAGCCAATAACTTTTACTCAAAACTATACTTTTCATTTTGCTAAAAAACTTCCATCTATAATCAAGAGCTTCGCTCCACCCGAAGTTACAGAACGATGAGAACTTTCATTATCAGAGACTTCGTACGACTTTCCCGATGTCATTTCAAATTTTTGACCGTCACGCAGTTCTGTCATTAACGCTCCTTCCAACACAAATAATAAATGCCCCTTTTCACACCAGTGATCGGCAACATAATTTTCAGAATATTCTACCTTTCTTATTCGCAATTTACCTAACTGCAAAGTCTGCCAGGTCGCAAACCCCGACTCACCTTTGTGAACCGTGGCCGGAATTTTAGTCCAGTCCGTTACCTGAAAAGGGATACTATACTTCTCCATTCAATTAGGCCTTGATCGATAAAACATAACACTTGCGTTTTTCTCTTGCAAGATATTTTCTGCCACCCGCTTTACATCTCCTAAGGAGACCTCTTTAATTCTATCTCCTTCCTTATTCACAAGATCCGCATCACCTGATAATTCAGCGAAAGCGAGATTCATAGCCCGGTTCATAACCTCCACTTTATCAAATTCCAATGTTGCCTCCGACTGATTTTTTACTTTCTCCAATTCTTCGGGTTTTGCCCCCTCCCTCACAAACTTCATCAAGAGACTATCGACTTCTGCTTCCGCTTTCTCTACTTCAATATCTTCTCGTATTCTTCCGCTGACGACCAGCAATCCGGGATCAATCGTGCTCAGGCTAAAGGATGATATCGAAGTAAATATCTCTTTCTCCTTCACCAACTGCTGGTACATTCTGCTGGAATGTCCCCGGCTTAAGATATCACTCATCAAATCAACTGCATAAAAATCTTCATGAAAACGACCCGGCATATGAAAGGTCTTGTAGAAGGCATTAGCCGGTACATTTGCCTCAACCGTCAGCATCCGTTTTTCCTTTTGAGCTGGCTCTTGGGCAAGTTTTCGCACGATCTTTTTTCCGGAGGGTATAGGGCCAAACCATTTTTCTGAAAGCGCCTTTACATTTGCTAGCGTTACATTTCCGGCAACAACAAGAATGGCATTGCTCGGAATATAATGACGGAAGAAAAAATCCTTGACATCGTTTAACGTTGCATTTTCGATATGACTGATCTCTTTACCAATGGTAGCCCATTGATAGGGATGAACCTGATAGGCCAACGGTCGGAGTTTTAACCACACATCGCCATACGGCTGATTGAAATAGCGCTGCTTAAATTCTTCAATCACTACTTTGCGCTGCACCTCCAATACTTTAGGATCAAACGACAAACTCAACATACGATCACTCTCCAGCCAAAAGCCCGTCTCCAGGTTGCTGGCAGGAACTGTTAGATAATAATTGGTAATGTCTGTATTTGTAAAGGCATTATTTTCTCCACCTACATTTTGCAACGGCTCATCATAATTCGGGATATTGGCAGACCCACCAAACATTAAATGTTCAAACAAATGAGCAAATCCTGTTTTGTCCGGTTGCTCATCGCGCGAACCCACATCATAAAGAATATTCATGACCGCAATCTGCACCGTGTGATCTTCATGGACGATGACACACAAGCCGTTGTCTAATGTAAAGGATTGAAAAGGGATCATGCGGTAAAATTAACCGTATTTCGAGAAAGATCGCAAGATTAAAGCTCAACAGGATTCAAAGAAAGATTTTAACTTGCCGGGCAATTTTATCCCCATGAAATTCAATCGAAAAAAATACTCCGACTCCGTCCTGAAAGACCTTTATCAAGCCCTGCTAAAACCACGCATGATTGAGGAAAAAATGCTGATCCTGCTGCGCCAGGGAAAAATCAGCAAATGGTTCAGCGGCATTGGACAGGAAGCCATTTCGGTAGGTATTACACAGGCACTCGAAGAGGATGAATATATTTTGCCCATGCACCGCAATCTCGGGGTTTTCACGGGCCGCAAGATGCCTTTTGATCGCCTCTTTGCCCAATGGCAAGGAACGATGATGGGCTATACGAAAGGTCGTGATCGTTCTTTTCATTTTGGTACTAATGAACACCACATCGTTGGAATGATTTCCCATCTCGGCCCGCAAAACGGTGTAGCGGATGGTATTGCCCTTGCGAGCAAATTAAAGAAAGAGAAAAAAGTAACCGTAGTTTTCAATGGAGATGGCGGTACGAGTGAAGGAGACTTTCATGAAGCCATTAACGTTGCAGCAGTTTGGGATTTGCCAGTCATTTTTGTTATTGAGAATAACGGCTATGGATTATCTACTCCAAGCTCAGAACAATTCCGTTGCAAAAGTTTTGTCGATAAAGCCATTGGTTATGGAATAGAAGGCGTGCAGGTAGACGGTAATAATATTCTTGAAGTTTATGATACTGTAAAAAATCTGGCAGAAGGCCTCCGCAAAAAATCAAGGCCTATACTACTTGAGGCGATTACGTTCCGCATGCGCGGACATGAAGAAGCTTCAGGAACGAAATACGTACCCAAAAAACTCATGGAAAAGTGGGCAAAGAAAGATCCGTTAGAAAACTATGAAGATTATTTAGTGAAGGAGGGCGTTCTTGACAAGAAAGCAATTGAAACCATCCGCAAAGAAATAAAAAATGAAATAGAAGAAGGGTTAGTTATCGCTTTCGCGGAAACGCATCCTGTTGCAGATACTCAAATTGAACTAAATGATGTTCACGCTCCATTTACACAGGTAGTTACAAATCCTAAAACTGAAAAAAAATCGGAGAAGCGTTTTATTGATGCCATCTCAGACGGCTTGCGCGAGAGCATGGAAAAATATCCTGAGTTGGTTTTGATGGGGCAGGATATTGCTGACTATGGAGGGGCGTTTAAAATCACCGAAGGCTTTGTCGATAAATTTGGAAAAGCACGCGTGAGAAATACGCCCATCTGTGAAGCCGCGATTGTGGGTGCGGCCCTTGGATTATCGATTAAAGGAATGAAGTCGGTAGTAGAAATGCAGTTTGCTGATTTTGTAACAGAAGCATTTAATCAAATTATTAACAACCTGGCTAAATCACATTGGCGCTGGGGTCAGTCTTCAGATGTTGTGGTTCGCATGCCTACTGGTGCGGGCACAGCAGCAGGACCTTTTCATAGCCAGTCAAACGAGGCTTGGTTTTTTCATACTCCCGGATTGAAGATTGTTTATCCCTCCAATCCGTATGATGCAAAGGGATTACTCAATGCGGCCATCGAAGATCCGAATCCTTATCTGTACTTCGAACATAAAGTCTTGTATCGCTCAATAAAAGATCAAATACCGGATGAGTATTATACAGTTGAAATAGGTAAAGCAAAATTAGTAAGCGCAGGAAATGATATCTCCATCATCACCTATGGCATGGGAGTTTATTGGGCAAAAGAAATTTTAACAACGATGCCTGAAGTGAGTGCGGATATTCTCGACTTGAGAACACTGCTCCCGTGGGACAAAGAAGCCGTTGCCGAAACGGTAAGAAAGACTAATCGGGTGATCGTTCTTCATGAAGATACGTTGACGGGTGGAATTGGTGCTGAGATTGCCGCATGGATAAGTGAACATCATTTTGACAAACTGGATGCGCCCGTAATGCGTGTTGGAAGTTTGGATACACCTATTCCTTTTGCGCCTACACTCGAGAAAAATTTTCTTGCTAAAGGTAAATTAAAGCTCAAAATCGAAGAACTATTAAAGTTCTAACTACACAAATAAGAAGTCTTCCCGAAACTCGTTCTGTTACTAAAAGTGCTGGAAAAGCCTAAAAAGGTATTTTTCCCTATCTTAGCCTGTTCTAACGACCTATTTTTTGAGCATTCACAAAGGAAATAGAGTTTTAATCTCTAATAGCAGTATGAAGTCAGCAGGTCTTTTTGCTCTGATACTCTTTTTTGCCATGCCTTCTTTTGCTCAAAATACAAAAGGAGACAAGCCAGTTTCCAATCAGCGCCAGATACGGGAAACAAAATTCAAAAGGAGTAATAAGGGAGGAGATAAAGCAAAGACTAAAGACATAGCTGGCCGTAGAATAAGAACAAAAAATAAATCTTCCGCCAACAGTGCTAACGCCAACTGGGTTTCTATTTCACCCTATAAAAACAGAAAGCAAAAGGGTAACGATAAAGCTTGGAAAGGAGATTTTGCCGGAAAGCGATTAAAGCCCAAGTCAAAGACTGCTGACGCGGCCCGCAATAATGTTTATCCACAGCAAGGTCGGTATAGTCGGTATGTTTCAAAACAACCCAAGGGAAAGGCAAAAGTTTATACCCGAACAGCTTCTGGAAATTATCCTATTCGACAACTGCCGCGAGAAAACCAGCGAGCCTGGAAAGGTAACATTCGTGGTGGCGCTGTGGGAGCATCATCGGCTTCAAGACCATTTGTAACCGGTCGTAAGAAAAATGTGTATTGGGGAAAGTTTTCCAAAGGTGAGCGAGCCAACACGCGCGACATTACCGGTGGTCCGTTGCGTACACGCAATTTTAAAACTACACCTCCCGGTTTAATTGGGAGAGATACACTTAAGTTTTTTGGCAGAAGACCAGGAGGAGATCGCACGTACAAAGGCAGTGCTTCTGGAGGTTATATTTCCACGAAGAAAGGAGAGAGAGCCTGGCGTGGTGATCTTGCCGGAGTTGCCATTCGAAAATCTACTGGCCGAAGAAATGAAGTAGCAGGTAAGTTCTTTTTACCTCGCAGATTATCCGTCACAGCAAAGGCCAAGAAACAAAATGGCAAACTTTCCGGAGGAGGCTATCGAACTCGTTCAAATAAAGGAGGAGGCAATCAACCTCTTCCGGTACGGACTCCCGGCATAGGAGCAGGTAGCATCTCCAAAGCATTAGAAAATACAAAAGGAAGACAAGGAGTGAAAGGGGGAGGAAGCCGTGGAGGCCTGTGGAATAATGAAGGACGTGCAATTGATAGCAGACAAGGAAGTCCTTGGGCGCAAAAATCACTGAGCTTCCAGGGAAATTATAAACGCGGTGAACTGCAGCCGGGCTTTGGTCAGGATGGTCTTGATTTCTCCGGAAATGCTAAAGCAAGAAGGCAAAAAAAGGGAGGTGGCAGCCGCAGTGGAAGCTGGAATAATGGGAATGTTCCAATCAATGTTCGTGCTCCGGGAATTGGTGCCAATAAGATTGGAACGCATCAAGGTAATTTTAAAAAAGGAGAATTGACTCCAGGCTTTAGCGAACAAGGCATTGGTTTTTCAGGAAACATGAAAGCACGCAGACCTCAAAAAGGTGGTGGCAGTTTGAGTGGAAAATTATGGAACAACGATCAGAATGCAATTCCCGTAAGGCAAGGTGCGCCCGGTTCGGATAAAGTCTCCGGATATCCTGGACACTTCAGAAAAGGAGAATTACAACCCGGCTTTAGTGAACAAGGCATTGGCTTTTCTGGAAACGTAAAAGGGCGCAGGCCGCAAAAAGGTGGCGGAAGTGTGAGCGGAAAAGTTTGGAACAATAATCAAAATGCAATTCCTGTAAGACAAGGCGCACCTGGGACAGATCGGGCTGCAGGCTTCCCTGGCCACTTTAAGAAAGGAGAATTACAACCCGGCTTTAGTGAACAAGGCATTGGCTTTTCGGGAAACATGAAAGCACGCAGACCACAAAAAGGGGGTGGCAGTGTAAGTGGAAAATTGTGGAACAACGATGAGAATGCAATTCCCGTAAGGCAAGGTGCACCCGGGTCAGATAAAGTCTCAGGATTCCCCGGTCACTTTAAGAAAGGAGAACTGCAACCCGGCTTTAGTGAACAAGGAATTGGCTTTGCCGGAAACATGAAAGCCAGGAAACAGAAAAAAGGCGGAGGCAGCATCAGTGCCAACCCACGCAATAATAATGGCGAGCCTATTGCCGTCCGCACACCATTGGCTGACGATGCCAAAGCCGCGAAATACACCGGCAAAATAAAATTACCGAGGTTCTGGAAAGAATACATTCAGAATCCGAATGCCGATGCTGAATCCATCAAAAAACACAGACCAGATAAAACTACCTACTTGGTAGATGGACTACAAGTAGAACGTAAACAGGATAAGTACAAAGAGAAACCTGAAGCCGCGAAAGGATCACTGCCGGGTATAGGACCCAAAAGCGGTACCGTGAAAGCGAGTGAGCTTGCAGGTACCTTAAAGTTGAAGAGAAATTATAAGCACAATCCGCTTAGCGCGAAAGAAGCATTGGATGGAACCCCCGCCACAAAGGCTTCTGTCAAAGCCGGTGAATATGCACGCAGCATGAAAGTGTATTGGAACTATAAACATAATCCAAGCAGTGCCGACAATGCGCTAAAGACAATCAGCCCAAAAGATGCCTTCGAAAAAGCAGTAGTATTTACGGGTCGCTCTCGCCTCACCAAGAACTACCGTCACAATCCAAACAGCAATGATGATGCTCTTAACGTGTTGGCTCCTGGGAAAGCTTATGCACGCATTAGTGATTTTCAGGGGAATATGAAAATGAAAAAATATAACGGCAATCGCCTGCACCCCGATGCCCAATTCGCTCACAACTACCAAGACAATGTAGCCGGAGAACGAACTATTTTAACCAACATTAAGTTGATCTGGGCAAAGTTGTTTAAGAAGAATGATACCCAACCTGCGATCGTAAAAGAAAAGGAGCGAAAGCCCCGCTACGATAAAAAAGAGCAGGATCTGTGGAAAGCCTTATACGACTAATTACCTTATTGATCATCTATGAAGTGGATTGAACTGAAGACCCTGACTCAACTGGAACAACTGCGGGAAGAATCGAAAGAGAAAACAGCTTTGATTTTCAAACACAGCACGAGTTGCTCCATCAGCAAAACTTCTTTAAACAGACTCGAACGAAATTGGAATGAGCAGGAATTACCTCAGGTGATGCCTTACTATCTTGACCTGCTTTCTTTCAGACCTGTATCTAATTCAATTGCTGCGTCCTTTGATGTTGAACATCAATCACCTCAAGTATTAATCATTAAGAATGGCGAATCTGTGTATAGCAAATCTCACTTTGACATTGACTATCAATCAATCAAAGCAAACCTTGAAAAGATCTCAGAAGCTAAAAATTAAAGCTTACCGTTTGTACAACAGAATCAGATAAGCTTAGCGCAACAGGACAAGTCAAAGCAGCACGTTTCAATTTTTCCTTCTGCACATCCGTAATGTTGAGGGATGGATGTGAAAAAACAATCTGAATCTCCTTTATCTTTCTTGGATTGTCAGCCATGATCTTAGTCACTTCGGACGTTAAGCCTGTCAGCTCTATTCCTTCCTTGTTAGCCAAAATCCCCATGATCGTAAGCATGCAACTACTGAGTGCAGAACATACTAAATCGGTAGGGCTAAAGGCTTCTCCTCTACCATTATTGTCTGTTGGCGCATCTGTGATGATCGAGTTACCTGATTTGACATGGACGGATTGAGTTCTCAGGGAACCTGTGTAAAGGGCTGAAATGGTTGGCATAATGCTTAAACTAAAGGTTTTACTTTTGCGTTCTTCTTTTAAGGTATGTGAAATAATCACAATTTTCTCTTAAAAGAGCTTTTTGTAAGTAGTGTTTCAATTTTTACTTTAAATTTATCCTCAGTATTTTATAAAAATGACACCTGCCAGCAAAATATCGGGTCTGTTGATTGTACTTCTTGGGGTATCTATCGGCAATTTTGCTCAAACACAGGATAGCTATGACTATGATTCAGAATTTACCTGGGGGGTAAATAAAAATTCTGCTGGAGGTCTCATCGGAGGGTTTACGTTCAAAAAAGCCAAGAAAAGAAGCGATCGAATTCTGGAAACTTACGGCTTGGAAATCATGAACGTCAAGCATCCTCAGGAAGTGAGGTATAACTCACGTTCGACTGGTAATTTCTTCATCTATGGTAAAAGTAATTACCTCTACGCGTTGCGTCTACAATATGGGCGGGATTTGATTTTTTTTAAGAAAGCCCCTCAGCAGGGTGTAGAGATTAAAGCAGTATTTGCGGCAGGGCCTTCCATAGGAATTGTCGCGCCTTACTTTATTGAACGTTCAGTAGACAATAGTCTTTTTACAACCATCCATGAACAGTATAATCCGAGTAATCCGGCACATGGATTCAACAATATATTAGGAACTGGTAATTTATTTGAGGGTATTACTTCCTCCAAATTACAACTAGGTGGAAACGTAAAAGTCGGTCTCAACTTTGAATTAGGAACGGTCAAAAGTCAAGTCACTGGTTTTGAAGTAGGCTTTCTTGTAGATGCTTATGTAAACGAAGTAGTTTTGATGCCCACTACCTCTAATAAATCCGTTTTCCCAACTGTATTCTTCACCCTATTTTACGGGAACCGGAAGTGATTTTATCTGTTTCTAAGACTAATTAGCTTTTCTTGCAGCATTTTTCCTAATTTCTTGTGACTCTATGGCCAAAACTGGATTCTATTCCTATATTTGAAATCCTAAACCTGAAAATTTGTATGGAAGCGAAAAAGACGGAAAAAGCAGACTTAACCAACAAGACGAGTTTTTTCTTCAGTATTGGCTTATTCATCTCCATGGGACTCATGGTTATGGCCTTTGAAATTAAGCAGTATGATGATGCCACTGTTAATTTAGTGACCAAAAATACCAATGCTTTTGAAGAAGTGATGGAAGTTCCTCCTACGGAACAACCACCCCCACCCCCACCCTCTGTACAGCAACCTCAAATTGTTGAAGTTCCCGATGAAGAAGAGATTGAAGAAGAAATCCCAAATTTTGATATCGAAGTAACAGAAGACACTAAAATTGAGCAGGTTGTTGTTCAGGCTGAAGAGCCAAAGGAAGAAGTTGATGAAATATTTACGGTTGTAGAGGAGCCTGCAAATCCTAAAGGAGGTATGCCTGCATTCTATAAATACATTGGAGATAAAATGAAATATCCTGCTCAGGCTCGCAGGATGGGAGTTGAAGGAAGAGTATTCGTAGAGTTTGTTATCAATAAAGACGGCTCTATTTCAGATGTAAGAGCGGTAAAGGGAATTGGTGCTGGCTGCGATGAAGAGGCTGTGCGTGTAGTGCAAGCAGCTCCTTCATGGAATGCTGGTAAGCAGCGTGGAAAATCAGTTAAACAAAGAATGGTACTCCCCATTATTTTCAAATTGGGATAACCTCTGAAGTATATTAAGAACTAAAACCCTTCTGTACAGGAAGGGTTTTTTTATGTTCCATAGTTTTCAGTACTATAAAACGAATCCAAAAAATAGCCCAAGCATAATGATCGACCAGGAAGGAAGCTTGGTGAATGCAAGAAGGCAAAAGGTACCTATAGTAAAAGAATAGTTCAGGACATTATTATCCAAAGGTTGAAACAGGATAACCGCTGCCGCTGCCACCAAGCCTGCATTAGCCGCATTTACACCTACGAGAGAAGCTCTAATCGGTCTAAACTTCTTCAGGCTATCCCAGATTCTTATCATAAAGAATACGAGAAAGGTTCCGGGCAAAAAGATTCCTGCCGCAGACATAATTGCACCTAATAACTCTCCACCTATTCCATAATCGCGCATAGAGAGCACCCCAATATAGGCGCTAAAAGAAAACATGGGCCCCGGAACGGACTGGGCCAATGCGTATCCTGAAAGAAACTCCTGGGCCGAAAGTGGGTGATATAATTTTGGGTACTGAACAAACTCTGTAAAAAGCATTGGAGTAAGAACTTGACCTCCACCAAAGATCAAGCTGCCATTTCGATAAAAGTTTTCAAACAATAGAACCGGTAAGAACTTTGTAATTCCACCAAGGATAGCAGCGAAAATCAACACTCCAGCCCACAAAAAAAAGTTCGACCATGGAACGTCTATTTTCTTCTTCTCCTCCTTGGGGTGAGCTTTATAATCAAAAGCAGTGACCACACCTGCTATGGTAAGAATAATAGGGAAGACAAACGGAGTTTTGATGAAGTAAGAAGCTACAGCAGCAACTACCATTAACACCAATCCAATAGTCGACTTCACCGTTTTCAAACTGATCGAATAAGCAGCATAGCTGATCAGGCCAACCGCCATCGGTTGAATAAATCGTGTGAAAGCCAGTGAAATTTGTTTTTCCTGAAAGTTGGAAATCAATAGACCCGCTATCGTCATAATGATCACGGAAGGGAGCATCCAAATGAGCAACGTGAGGTAAGCAAGGTTAGGCCCACCAAGTCGATAACCAACGGCACTGAGTGTTTGTGTGGAAGTAGGACCTGGCAAAACCTGACAAAGCGAATTCAATTCAATCAGTTCATCCTCTGAAAGGTATTTTCTGCGCTTAACCAAAATTTCCTGAAAATGGGCCAAGTGAGCTTGAGGCCCCCCAAAGCTGGTAAACGCCAGCAGAATGACATCCTTTAAAAAAATGATATAACGGACTCGTTGAATCAAACTTATCGATTATTTTTTCAAGCCAATCTCACGTAACCGCTGATTAAGAAAATCTCCCGCAGTTATATCTTCCCATACTTTAGGGTGTTCATTATCTACACAGCCTGGCAATGCAGCCAAACTCGTTTCTGAACGGGGATGCATAAAAAAGGGAATAGAATAGCGTGGCTTATTCATATTCTCACGAGCCGGGTTGACAACCCGATGAATGGTTGACTTTAATTTTTTATTTGTCAGTCGCTCGAGCATGTCTCCCACATTAACAACCAGCTGCTCTGGCAAAGCAGTGATTGGAATCCATTTACCATCTCTTCTTAAGACCTGTAACCCATCAGCACTTGCTCCCATGAGCAAGGTGATCAAATTGATGTCACCATGCTCGGCAGCCCTCACTGCATCAGCCGGCACAGCATCTGGATTTTCAATAGGAAAATAATGTATGGGGCGAAGAATACTGTTTCCGTGTTTAACCTTTCCATCAAAGTAGTTTTCTGGAAGATTCAAATACTGAGCAATCGCCTTTAGCATTTGAACGCCCGTCTTTTCCAGGCTCCTATAAACCTCTAGCCCAATTTTACTAAACTGCGGCAACTCCTCTGGCCACACATTATTTGGATACTCTTTTTTGATAGGGTCATTATCTTCCACCTCTTGCCCAATATGATAAAACTCTTTCAGGTCTCCCGTATTACGACCCTTGGCATGTTCTTTCCCTTTGCCGATATAACCTCGCTGCCCAGCCAATCCGGGAATCTCGTATTTCTGCTTTACAGAATCTGGCAAAGCAAAAAAGGTTTTAATCTCCTGATAGAGTTTGGCGGAAAGTGTTTCGCTGAGGTAGTGATTTCGAATGGCTACAAACCCAATATTGTTGTAAGCTGCTCCAAGATCTTCCACAAATTTTTTTCTTTTAATAGGATCAGTTCCCACAAAATCAGCTAGATCCAGTGAGGGCACCTGATCATATAATATTTCACTCATAACAAAAGAGGTTAAGTGGTTGATTGCCCTTACACCGCCAATTAAGGCCTAATGCAAGCTAATTATTTTTAAGTAAATTTACCTTGCTCGCTAGGCTAGCCCGTCTTTTGAACAGGTGGGTCCAATTTAAATGAGAATTTAGTGGTCAACGTATGCCTCCTCAATCGCTGGCATGCTTTTGGCAAAATGAACAAAACGCTTAACCGCATTTAAACTATAAATCTTATGAATACCATTAGCCGCAGAAAGTTTGTAAAAGATTCGATGAAAGTTACCGCCATAACAGTCATTGGTGCACCCCTTATGTTGGATTCTTCAGTAGCGAATGCAAATCAAATAGCAGTAGCTTCCAGTGCATTTCAATTTACGCAAGTTGCCTTGCCTTATGACTACCAGGCATTGGAGCCCAACATCGATGCCATCACCATGGACATTCACTACAATAAGCATCATGCTGCCTATATTAAAAATATCAATGATGCGATCACCGCGGAGAATATTTCATATGGTAGTGAAATGGAATTCTTTACAAATGCTTCCAAGCTTTCAGCAAAGGCGCGCAACAACAGTGGAGGCACCTGGAATCATAATTTTTTCTGGCAGATCATGAGACCCACTGGTGGTGGAGTACCTGCCGGTAAAGTTGGTGATGCCATCAACGGTGCCTTTGGATCTTTTGATAAATTTAAAGAGCAATTTACACAGGCCGCCATGACACGCTTTGGTTCAGGCTGGGCCTGGCTCGTAAATGATAATGGTAAATTAAAGATTGGCTCCACCCCCAACCAAGATAATCCTATGATGGATGTGAGCGAGCTAAAAGGAACGCCTTTACTTGGCCTTGATGTCTGGGAGCATGCCTATTATCTTAAATACCAAAACAAACGCAATGAGTATGTAGCCAATTGGTGGAATACGATAAACTGGGATGAGGTAGCAAAGAGGATGATTTGAAGACCATCAAGCTTTCATTTATCAGAAAGTACTAATAGCCGCCTAGGTTTTAATCAATGAACAGTGAACTAATTTCTTATCTGAAGGACTACTTGGCACAATTAACTCTATTAATTGGGGCATTAGTTTATTGCATAAATGCTAGTCGCTTTACTTCCCCGTCTCAACACTCTGATTCCAATCATACACCTTGTCAGAGATTTCAATAAGTAAGTCGGGGTTTTTTTCCAGTGCATTGCCGATAACAATCATATCCGCTCCGGCCTGAAGGGCTGCAATTGCTTTGGCTGTTGTATTTATTCCACCGCCTACAATAAGAGGCACATCAATTGCTTTGCGCACGGTGCTGATCATTCTTGGTGAGATTTCCTTCTCTGCTCCACTGCCTGCGTCCATGTAGATAAGTCGAAGGCCTAGCATGGTTCCTGCTAACGCGGTACATGCTGCAAGCGAATACTTGTCATCCGGAATAGGTGTTGTGTTGCTGATGTACGCCACCGAAGTAATCCGGCCTGAGTTAATAAGCATGTAACCGGTGGGCATCACCTCAATCCGGTTGTTCTTCAATACGGGTGCTGCAATCACATGCTGTCCTATCAGCAAATCTGGATTTCGCCCACTGATAAGCGACAAAAATAAAATGGCATCAGCTCCCGGGTCTATTTGCATGGAGTTGCCAGGGAATAGTACCACGGGTATATTAACCGCTTCTTTAATTTGCCGAATCACTTCAGACAGATTGGTGGTGGTGATTAGACTACCTCCCACCAAAAGAAAATCAACGCAATTTTCGCTGGCCAAATGGAGCAGTCGTGTTAAGCTGCCCGGATCTTCAACTTTATCCGGGTCGATAAGGACAGCAATCGACTTCTTTCCCACCCGATGTCGATCCTGTAAAATGTTAAGAATTTTCATTCTTCCTTTTTGTCAAGTATTCAGATAATTTCTCTCTTGCTATATCCAACAAAATAACGGAGGCTTGGCTAATTAATTTTTCACTGATTTGAGATACCAACGAGGGTACAGACTGAGATTCTACTTCAGACTCTTCTTCATCCGGTAAACTCGGAGTTTTTACTTTCTTAGACTTAGTTTTTTTTGACTTTGTCAACTGACTAACAACAAAGTAAGTTAACGCGAGCGATCCTCCAATAATAAGCGCATTGGTAATTGCTTTCTCTGTTTTCTCAGAAACGCCTTTCATTTCTTTTTCCAGTTCTCTTTTGTGGCGCTCAGAAGTTTCAAGCAGCTTTCTTCTTTCCGGACTTTGTGTTTCAAGCAGTTCCATATCCTTACTTGTCTTTCCGTTTGATAATCTCCAAAAAGTGTTTTTCAAAATTCTTGTCGATGGTTTTTCTAAACATCAGGAAGATCATGAACGCCAAACCGTAAATGCCTGCCACAATCCAATAACCAGCATACACTTCCTCAAAAAATGTATTGATAAAATAAGCAAGTCCCAAACTAAAAAAAAGAAGAAACAAAAATCCAAAAAGCAGCAACGCAAAAAAGCCGATTGCCTTAGAAATTGCTTTGGCTATATCTTCCTTAATCTCAAGCTTAAAAAGCTGGATTTGCGCCTCAATGTAGCCTGTCAGGCTACCCATTAGGCCATCAAGTCGAAGGAATTTGAATAGGGTGTCTTTTAAGTTTTCCATGAAAATGCAATGAAGCAATATAGGAATTTTAACACTTCGAAGCCATGCTTTTCTCTCGCATGAATCATAAAAGGGGTGAGGGTTAAGCCATGACTATTTAGGATTCGTCTTAAAAAAGAGCAGTGGAAGGGCAAAAAAATAGGATTACCGAACTTCCAAATTGGAAAGTTCTTCTCGCATCAGCACGTTGCCATACTTATCGCGTTTTTCTTTCTTCACAACCAGGTTATCCATTGCGCTGATGTATGACCAATTGGTAGAAGAATCCGCGGAAGGTGAGTACGCTTTTTTTTCAAAAACATAAACCGAATCTTGTGATAAAGTCGGATTTAATACCAAGTGCGGAATAATTTCGCGGACACAAATTTGATATTTACCACCGGTATCTTCTCCATCCCTACAAAAGCCGGGCTTATTTAACTCAAATACTTCGTTATTTATGAATAGCATATTTTTCC
The DNA here is from genome assembly GCA_031401775.1 of Bacteroidia bacterium. Classification (GTDB taxonomy): domain Bacteria; phylum Bacteroidota; class Bacteroidia; order Cytophagales; family Cyclobacteriaceae; genus ELB16-189. The sequence goes on from JANNRV010000161.1 coordinate 36,539, forward strand.
TTCTATACACAGAGATGATCTTGTGCGGCTCCTCTTCCATCTCAGGCATGCGATCATACACCGTCCAACTGCTGACTTGCCGGTTTTCGTAATTTTTAATAATGATTTTGTAAAAGGATTTCTGACTACTGCTAATAGTAGTCTTTTCATACGTTAGCTCCCGAACCGTTACCGAATTCTTACTCAGATAAATCAGCGAAAAAGGAATAAAGAAAAAGGTCATCAAAAGGTATAAGAAACCACTTAATCTGTATTTCAGTGTAAGCCTCCCCAAACCATTGGCCAGGTTTATGGGTATCTCCTTTATAAAAGGTATCGGAAAGAAGATTAGAACCCCGATGAAATTAAACAGGAAGTGCGCAATCGCTATACTGATGGCAGCATTTGAATTGAAAGTGGCAGCAATAAATGCGGTGATCGTTGTGCCGATATTGGCACCGAGTATAAACGGCACCGCGGCCCTGAGTTTAACAACCTTCTTTGCTACCAAGGGCACGACAAGCGAAGTGGTTACCGTGCTTGATCGAATGGCTGCAGTGGTAAGGACACCCCAGACAAATGACTTTATAGGGCTCTTGAAAAAGAAGCGTTGAAATCGTTCCTGAGAACCTAAACCCAAAAGATCAGTAAGCACCTTACGGAAAAAAAGAATAGAGCCGAAAAGTAAAGCAATAGCAAGGACAGCAATTATAAATCCATTATTAATTCCGTTGACTATCAATTTTATTAATGGACTAAAGCCATTTCCTAAAAAGGAAAAATCATTTTTTACGGGACCAACAGGTTCATTAAAAAACGTAGTAGCAAAATATTGCGCCATCCCTGAAAGAAATCCATAGTAATACTCCAGCGGAAATAGAATCACTACGGTTAGAATATTAAAGAAGTCATGATACGTACCGGCTGCCACAGCTCTGCGAAACTCTTTTTTCTTGGTTATGAAGCCCAGAGAAACGATAGTACTGGTAATGGTGGTGCCTATGTTGGCCCCCATAATAATAGGAACTGCGCCTTGTAATGTAAGGGATCCTGATGCAACGAGTGCTACGACCATGGAGGTGGTGGCTGAACTACTTTGAATAATTGCGGTAACAAGCAATCCAATGAAGAGTCCGGTAAAAGGATTGGAAGTAGCTAAAATAATTGTCTCCGCTGCAGTCTTTCCCAGATATTGAAGCGAGGAAATCATCAGATCCAACGCAAAGAGAAAAATAAGCAAGGCTGCCAGAATATAGGCTGTATTGCGCAACACAACTTTCCAACCGTTATTGGCGGGCAAAGGAATTTCCGATTGTGCTGGACTTTTCATGGTGATCTGTAAATATAATCAGCAGTAATTACCTTGACTGTTTTTAACAATTACTTAATGTAAAGATTGGCTATTTCTTAAAATCCGATAGTTCCCGAATAGCCATCCATGCCATAAGCCCCGGTCCTATTTTTAGTGCATCTTCATCAATGTCAAAGGTGGGAGTATGGACATAAGAAGTAATCCCTTTCGCATCGTTGCGGGTGCCTAGGCGATAAAAAGAGGCAGGAATTTTTTGCGAGTAATAGGCAAAATCTTCTGAACCAAGAGTAAGGTCAATATCAACAACATTTTCTTTGCCTACATACAATTCAGCTGCAGCTTTAATTCTGCGCGTAAGTTCTGGATTATTCTCCAGATAGGGATATCCATTTGAAATAGTCACTTCGCATTTTCCTCCCATTCCTTCTGCCATACTTTCTGCCATCTTTCGAATCTTTTCCAAACCGGATTGCCTCCATTCTTCATTCAGCGAGCGAAAGGTTCCTGCAATTCTAACTTCATCGGGTATGATATTGGTGGCACCATCAGCCGCTATCTTTCCAAAGGTTAAAACAGTAGGTTCTTTAGGACTTGCATTTCTGCTAACCACTTGTTGTAATGCAATAATGATATGAGCTGCAATGACAACCGGGTCGATAGTCAATTCAGGTGCTGCTCCATGGCCGCCTTTGCCAATTACCCGTAGGTAAATCTCGTCAGAACTTGCCATGTATTTACCCTCTCGAAAACCAATCTTCCCTACCGGAATAAGTGGCATCACATGTTGACCAATAATAGAGACAGGTTCAGGATTTTGCAATACGCCTTCGGCAATCATAATCGATGCGCCTCCCGGATGTTTCTCCTCGCCTGGCTGAAAAATAAGTTTGACAGATCCTTCAAATTCAGTTCTTATCTCATTGAGAATTTGAGCAGTTCCTAACAATGACGAAGTATGCACATCATGACCACACGCATGCATTACGCCCGGTACTTTGGACTTATAAGAGGCTTGATTTAATTCCTGGATTGGTAATGCATCCATGTCTGCCCGGAGAGCAACGATCTTTTTGGATGGATTCCTTCCCTCTATCAAAACGACCACTCCTGTATTGGCTACACCTTCCTGGGGCTTCAGCCCAAAGGATTTCAATTTATCTGCAACAAATTTCGCGGTATTGAATTCCTGGTAAGATAGCTCGGGATTTGCATGAAGGTGTCTTCGGGAAGCCACAACCGTCTCAGCGTATTCAGCAGCAAGTCGTTTGATTGATTCTAATAATGACATAGCCTCAAAAATAAGGCTTTATTTGATTGGAATTTTTTCAGGCACAAGAATGGCCGTTGAAAAATGTCGTTTTAAACGAGATAAGTCTTTTTGAGCATCCAGCTTGTTGAAATAGCTGCCTACCGTTACCCGAAACTTTGGCTGAACATACTGCAGATTGGCCGTAAGGTCTGTTATTTCTGCATTCATCCTTTGCTTTATATTCATTGCCTCATCACGTTTCTGACCTGAATAAATCTGAATGGTAAACCCATCCACAAATTTCTTGGTCAGGTTGAATCGGTCGATACTGTCCAATATCGCATCAATCTTAGCATTCACATTTCTAGTCGCTATAACAGAGTCGGTATCTTGAGTCGTTGTCGAAGCTTTAGTGGTATCTATTGTAATAATAAATTTGGGCCGATAAACTGAAAGGTCTTCATATATGGAATTGCCATTCGGCTTTTGTGCAACGCAAGAATTTTCTAAAAGTGGAAAAAAAATAATGAGCAAAGCGTACTGAAAAATCTTAGGTCTCATCATTCGGAATAGTGCCTTTATTTCATTCATTTCACTCTTCTATAACAATACACTTGCCAGTTTTGATATCTTCCTCCACTTTCTTGTATTTCACGTCCTTCAATACCGTGCCATCCGGATACTGGACTGTAACTTTATCATTGCGGTTGGCAATTTTATCCGATTTCACCGGCATTACTTTTTCTTCAACTGCCCGCTGCTGGCCCTCTGGCTGACCTCCGCCCGAAAGCAAAGACCTGGATTCTTCCTTTTGCTCGTTTAATTTTACACGACTTCGTTGAGTTCGTGCCTCTTGTACCTGTTCGGGTTCCTGAATGGGAATGTCGGATTTCATTAGGAAAGAAATAGTCTCGCCATTTACTTTTCCGATGAATCGCTTGAATGCTTCAAAGCCTTCAAATTTATAAATCAATAGTGGATCCTTCTGCTCATACACAGCATTTTGTACAGACTGCTTTAAATCATCCATATCGCGAAGATGTTCTTTCCACTGCTGGTCAATTATTGCGAGGGTGATCATCTTCTCCATGGCACGAATCAACTCCGCGTTGTTTGTTGCTACACACTTTTTCAAATCAGCAGCCACACCAATTTGTTTTGTACCATCGGTGAAGGGAACCAGAATATTTTCGATAGTAGCACCACGTGTTTTAAATATGTCTTTAATGATAGGTAAGGCCTTTTCTGCCACTACTTTATTCTTATGCTCATAATGCTTTAATGCCGCCTCATAAAGCCGTTCCGCTAGCATAGCTTGATCGGTTTTGATGATCTCTTCAGCTGTGATTTGAAAATCAAAGCCGAGAGAACTCAGAATGTTTAATTTAAATGCATCAACAGTCTCTCCTGCCTTCGCATTGGCCACCATGTCATCACAGGTATCAAAGAGCATCGTAAGAATATCCAACTGCAAGCGCTCGCCAAAGAGTGCGTTTCGTCTGCGTTTATAAATAACTTCACGTTGTGAGTTCATGACGTTGTCATACTCCAACAAACGCTTGCGTATACCAAAGTTATTTTCCTCCACTTTCTTTTGAGCCCGCTCAATAGAACTTGTTACCATCGAGTGTGAAATCACTTCCCCCTCCTTTAGCCCCAGTCTATCCATAATGCGTGCAATACGCTCGGGCATGAATAAGCGCATGAGGTTATCTTCAAGCGAAACATAAAACTGTGAAGTACCAGGGTCTCCCTGTCTTCCGGAACGTCCTCGCAACTGTCTATCCACCCTTCGTGACTCGTGTCGCTCAGTACCAATAATCGCCAATCCGCCCGCTGCTCTTGATTCGGGTGTGAGCTTAATATCTGTACCACGTCCGGCCATGTTGGTAGCAATAGTCACCGTGCCGGACTTACCTGCCTCTGCCACGATCTCCGCCTCCCGCTGATGCTGCTTTGCATTTAGCACGTTGTGTTTAATTTTCTTCAATTGAAGCATCCGACTAAGCAATTCAGAAATCTCTACGGAAGTGGTACCTACTAATACAGGTCTTCCTGCCGTAGTTAACTTCACAATTTCATCTACCACCGCGTTGAATTTTTCCCGCATGGTTTTAAAAACAAGATCCTCATCGTCTTTTCGGGTGACAGGTTTGTTGGTTGGAATCGTCACTACATCCAGCTTATAAATATCCCAGAATTCACCGGCTTCCGTTACAGCCGTACCCGTCATCCCGGCCAACTTGTGATACATGCGAAAGTAATTCTGTAACGTAATAGTGGCATACGTTTGCGTGGCATCTTCCACTTTCACATTTTCTTTTGCTTCGATGGCCTGGTGCAATCCATCGGAATATCTTCTTCCATCTAGGACCCGCCCCGTTTGTTCATCTACGATTTTAACTTTGCCATCGACAATAATATATTCCGTGTCGCGCTCAAACAATGTGTAGGCTTTGAGTAATTGATTGATGCTGTGGATACGCTGCGATTTTGTACTATAATCGCGAATGAGTTCTTCCTTCTTTTTTAGTCGTTCCTCATCATTAAGCGATGAATTCTTTTCAAGTTTATTGAGCTCCAAGCCAATTTCCGGGAGGATAAAAAACTTTGGGTCTTCTCCTTCACCAGTAATTAAATCAATTCCTTTATCGGTTAAGTCTACACTATTGTCTTTTTCATCAATCACGAAGTATAGCGGAGCATCTGCCACGGGCATCTCCTTCTTATTATCTTGTAAATGGTAATTCTCTGTTTTCTGAAGGAGATTTTTGGTGCCGCTTTCGCTGAGGTATTTAATTACCGGTTTGTATTTTGGCATCCCACGGAACGTACGAAATAGGGCCAAGCCACCTTCTTTTTCGTTTCCTTCTGCAATTAATTTCTTGGCTTCATTTAAGTATTGATTTACCAATTTTTTCTGCGCCTCTACCAGTTTAAAAATTCTGGGCTTGAGATCGTAGAATTCATGTTCATCTCCTCTGGGGATAGGCCCTGAGATAATCAATGGAGTACGGGCTTCATCGACCAATACACTATCCACTTCATCGACCATAGCATAATGATGGTGGCGCTGTACAAGCTCTTCCGGCTCTCGCGCCATATTATCACGCAAATAATCAAAGCCAAACTCATTATTCGTTCCGTAAGTGATGTCTGCTTGGTAAGCATTTCTACGCTCCTGCGAATTGGGGTCATGCCGGTCAATACAATCAATCGTCAATCCATGGAATTGGAATAAGGGACCCATCCACTCGCTGTCGCGTTTGGCCAGGTAATCATTTACGGTAACAATATGGACGCCTCGTTTAGCAAGGGCGTTGAGAAAGGTGGGAAAAGTAGCGACCAATGTTTTTCCTTCTCCTGTTGCCATCTCCGATATTTTTCCTTCGTGAAGAACAATGCCTCCGATGATCTGCACTTCATAATGAAGCATATCCCAGGTAATCAGGTTACCTGCTGCCATCCATTTGTTATACCATCTTGCTTTGTCACCAACTATTTTTACATTCTCAAATTTAGCGGACAGCGTTATGTCAAAGTCCAGGGCTGTAACCTCAATATGCTCGTTCTCTTTAAATCTTCTGGCTGTCTCACGAATAATAGCAAATGCTTTTGGCAACGCCTCCAACAAAACCACCTCTAATTCTTTATTCCGATCTCCCTCTAAGGTATCAATCTGTTTAAATAGCGCATCTTTTTCATTGAGATCGAGATTCGGCTGATCGGCAATCTGTTGGTGTAGCCCTGCTAGTTGATCATCAATGAATTTGAGTTTTGCATCTATAAACTCTCTTACTTCAATGGTCTTCTTCCTCAAGTCATCGTTGGAAATGGAGAGCAATTTCTCGCCTTCACGCTTGGTCTCCTCCACCAATGGCATAATGCGTTTAATATCTTTTTCTGATTTGGTTCCGAAGAGTTTGGCGATAAGTTTTAGCATAGAAAGTCGGTAGTCAATAGTCGCTAGCCCATAGGGCTAAAAAGTTTGTAAAGTTAAAGATTTCGAAGGTGCAATTATAGCTCCAAATCGCCCTGAAAGACCATTTTGGCAGGTCCGGTAAGGAAAATATCTTGAAATGTAGTGGGGAGACTGCCAGAGGGGCCGGAGTGAGTCGCCCTAAATTCTACAGACAATTCTCCTCCTTGAACTTTGACATGTACTGGTGATGTATATCCCAAGAGGCTTGAGGCCAGAGCGGCTGCCGTTACGCCAGTTCCACATGAGAAAGTTTCATCCTCAACACCCCTTTCATAGGTACGGACGGCAATCCTATTTTTACCTAGAAGCTGAATAAAATTTGCATTGGTACCATTTGGAGCATAAACCTCGCTGTATCGAATTTTTTTTCCTTCTTCAACAACAGGGTATGAATTCGTCTCTTTCACAAAACGGAGATGATGTGGAGAGCCCGTGTTAATGAAAAATTCGTTACCGGACTTTTCTACCTGGTCAACGTCATTCATTTTCAGTCTGACAACTTCTTTATCGAGCAGTTCCGCCTCATGTGCGCCATCATAGGCATTAAATTTTGCTTTGCTTTTTATTACACCGAGCTCGGCAGCCATCACCACCGCTGCCCGACTTCCATTTCCACAGAGACTTTGAGAGCCATCGCTGTTGAAGTAGATAAGATCAAAATCCAGTGAAGGGTGTTTTTCAATCAGTATTAATCCATCGCCACCAACTCCAAATCTGCGATCACAAATTTTTATGACCTGTTCTTTTGAAAAAGAATATTCACCCCTGCGATTGTCTATAAGGATAAAGTCATTGCCGGTCGCCTGATATTTATGGAAATGAATTTTCACTTTCAGATAGATTGGAATTTCAAGGACTAATTCAAGTTCAATTAAAATTGTCGCGTTTAAAATTCAGGTAGGTCTCATTCGTTGGATCTAAAGACAATGCTTTGTCAACATCATGAAGGGCATCGCTCTTTCTCCCAAGAAAAAAATAGGCCTGTCCTCTCCAATAGTAAGCTTCTGTGTAATCAGATTTAACAGCAATGGTTTTGGAATAATACTCAATGGCCCGCTGGTATTCTTTTAAGACATAAAGACTATGAGCCGCCATCAACAAGATGTAAGAGTCGTTGGGATCTTTCTCTAAATAGGAGATAAAATCATCAAGCGCCTCCTGAGTAAGATCAAGATGATAGTTACATATGCCTCGATAGTATTTATAGGAAACCGCTTCATTTGGCACTAATCCAATAGCTTTTGTATAATCAATTCTTGCTTCCTTATACTTCTTAAGCATGTAATAGCAATTGGCCCTACCATTAAAAGAAGGTCCATCATTATTTCTGCTAAGTTCTAAGGATTTAGAATAGTCAATAATGGCGTCTTCATAAAGTTCAAGTCTGTATTTTACTTCCGCCCTCCAGTAGTTCATGGAGGCCACATCTGGATTCAATTCAATGGCTTTGTCAAAATCAGGAAGAGTTTCAGCATAGGCTTCCAGATTGTAGTTGGTCAATGCCCGGTAGTAATAAGCCTCCTCACTGTTGGGGTTTAATGCAATGGCTTTATCGTAATCGGGGATTGCATCCTTGTATTTTTTTTGTGAGTATTTAGCGCTTGCTCTCCAATAATATGCTTCATCGTAACCAGGGTTAACTTGAATAGCTTGGGTATATAATTCGATGGCTTTCGAATGATTTGATTCATTGTATGCTGTATGGCCTTCCGCAAGCAATGCGATTGCTTTTTTTCGATTCTCATCCGTTACTTCAGTAAGCGTCCTTTTAACAGCCGTGTTTTTGGTTTCGGTATTGGCAGCTATTACTTCATTCTTTATGATTGCTCCTTTGGAAATATTTTGAGCAGCAAAATAAAAATCATCTCCGGTCAAAGAAGTGGTTTCCCAGGGTACCTGTGCTCCGGCTGATTTCTCTGTCACTTCGGTACGAACTTTCTTAAATACTTGCTCAATGGAAAGCCGGGGATCATTTAAATACTTTAACAGAGCGCTTGTATACAATCCATTAGAACCTGCACCATCGGACGCCACTCTTCCCGGAGCTGTTGCATAGGCAATCAACGATCCGGTTGGTGCATTCATCATGGCCAAGCCATTACCGCTTGCACTACGGTGCCAGCTTCTTTCAAACGGGTTATTGCGACACGCATCCATGATAATTACATTCACTTTTACCTGAGCGGCATCCATATACGCCAGCACGCGGTCAGCGGCAACACAATCAAATTCAACCTGCTCCTCATTTTGTAAATCCGCTTCCACCGGAATCATGTAATTCATGCCTTTGTTTTGAATGCCATGACCGGCATAATAAAATACACCTACCTCGTAGCCATGCAGTTTTTGCCCAAAGGCATTGATGGCCATTTTCATTTCCTTTTGAGTCACATTTTGATATTTCATCACCTCGAAGCCCACGGTTTGAAGCGCTGAAGCGATGGCAGTTGCATCGTTTACCGGATTGGGAAGTGATCCACCATTTTGATAATTGGAATTACCAATCACCAAGGCAAGCCTTTTCTGATACGACTGAGCCGATAAAAAAACAGGTATAATGAGGAAGACTATCAGGGCACAACTTTTCATAAAATCGCAATTGGCATACTAAAAGTAGGAGAAATTAATCTATAAAAATTACTTCACTTCCTCATAGTCAACATAGTCACCGCCTTTGATCGTTCCTCCTTTTTTATCCTTCGTAGGTGGTGTATTTACATTAATATTCCCGTCAGGAGGCCTTCTTTGTTGAGATCCAAATTTTTGTGAACCTGCACCAGCCCTGAAAAATAGCCCGCCTATCTTAGAAAGGACGTAAACAACAAGGGCCATGATGATGAGAGGCTTTAACATAGCAATACTTTTGAACCTTAAAACGAACAACAAAGGTATAGGTTTTTATGAAAAGAGGGCAGACATGGGCGTTCGCTTTTGGCTGACTATTATAAATGAGTAATCTTGACCCAAATTGGTGGCGCAGCTACTCTCTGCCTATTTTTAACGCACCCGTAGAAAACCAACTGCCGTTCGACCTCAATGCTATAAAGCCGCCTAAGAGTGAATAGATTCTATCGACTTAAATAGAGATTCCGCTCAGCATAGATGCTTAAGAAGTAATCGTCCATCAGGTCATCGATGAAATAGATTGCTTCACCTGTACTCTTCATCTCCGGCCCAAGCTCTTTATTCACCTCAGGAAATTTGCTGAAAGAGAAAACAGGCACCTTGATGGCATATCCTTTTTTCGTTGGGTTGAAATTGAAGTCTTTCACTTTCTTTTCACCGAGCATCACCTTGGTTGCATAATTTACATAAGGCTCATCATAGGCTTTACAGATAAAGGGTACCGTTCTTGATGCACGAGGATTTGCTTCGATGATGTACACTTTATCGTTCTTGATGGCAAACTGAATATTGATCAGCCCGACAGTTTTTAGTGCTACGGCAATCCGCTTCGTATAGGTTTCAATCTGCTTCATCACAAAGTCTCCCAAGTTGTAAGGAGGAAGCACAGCATAGGAGTCTCCGGAATGAATTCCAGCCGGCTCAATGTGCTGCATGATGCCGATGATGTACACATCTTCACCATCGCAGATGGCATCTGCCTCGGCTTCAATGGCGCCATCCAGAAAATGATCTAACAATACTTTGTTTTCGGGAAGATGTTTCCAAATGTCGAGGATATGGTTTTCCAATTCCTTTTCGTTGATTACAATCTTCATACTCTGACCACCCAATACATAAGATGGTCTTACCAATAAGGGAAATCCAATCGTTTTCGAAACTTCAAGCGCTTCATCTGCATCGGTGGCTACGCCAAATTCAGGATAAGGAATATTGAGGGTTTTCAAAAGATTGGAAAAACTGCCGCGATCTTCGGCCAGGTCAAGCGCCTCATAAGAGGTACCCAAAATCTTCACCCCATATTTTTCAAGCTTCTCTGCCAACTTCAGCGCTGTTTGACCACCTAATTGTACAATCACACCTTCCGGTTTTTCATGTTGGATGATATCCCACAAGTGTTCCCAGAAGACAGGTTCAAAATAAAGTTATCGGCTATATCAAAATCCGTTGAAACCGTTTCAGGATTACAGTTGATCATGATGGTTTCATAACCACATTCTTTGGCCGCTAAAACACCGTGCACGCACGAGTAATCAAACTCAATTCCTTGCCCGATGCGATTTGGGCCAGAACCCAGAACAATGACTTTCTTCTTGTTTGAAACAATAGATTCATTCTCAGCATCGAATGTCGAATAATAATATGGAGTCTTTGCTTCAAACTCGGCAGCACAGGTATCCACTAATTTGAATACCCGATTGATGCCCATCTCCCTTCTCTTTTTATGAACTTCGCTTTCGCGACAATCCACAAGATGTGCGATCTGCCGATCTGCATATCCTTTCTCTTTTGCGGTGCGCATCAATTCCACAGGGATCGTCTCCAGTTTATACTTTTCGATCTCCTTTTCTAATTCAACCAGTTCCCATATCTGTTCCAAAAACCACTTATCGATCTTGGTTAGCTTCAGGATGGTCTTCATAGAGATCCCTAACTTCATGGCATCGTAAATGTGAAACAGCCGATTCCAGCTTGGATGTTCAAGACTATATAAAAGATCCACCTGCTTAGTCAATTCCTTTCCATCCGCACCCAATCCGTTTCTTCTTATCTCTAAGGACTGACAAGCCTTCTGCAGCGCCTCCTGAAAATTTCTACCGATGCCCATCGCTTCGCCAACGGATTTCATCTGCAATCCCAGTTTACGATCGGCACCTTGAAACTTATCGAAATTCCATCTCGGAATTTTTACAATCACATAGTCAAGTGCTGGCTCAAAATAAGCAGTCGTTGTTCCTGTGATTGCATTTTTGAGCTCATCTAAGTTATAGCCGATAGCAAGCTTAGCGGCAATTTTTGCAATGGGATAACCTGTGGCTTTCGAAGCCAATGCCGAAGAACGCGAAACACGCGGGTTGATTTCAATACCTACAATGGCATCGTTATCGGGGTTAACAGCAAACTGCACGTTGCATCCTCCGGCAAATTTGCCAATGGCATTCATCATTCTAATGGCAAGGTCGCGCATGTGTTGATATACTGTGTCGGGCAAAGTCATGGCCGGGGCTACCGTTATGGAGTCCCCAGTGTGTATGCCCATCGGGTCAAAGTTTTCGATAGAACAAATTATGATCACATTGCCCGCAGCATCACGCAGCAATTCCAACTCGTACTCTTTCCAGCCCATTATGCTTTGCTCTACCAGCACCTCGTGAATAGGCGAGGCATGTAAGCCACGGTTTAAGGCGGCATCAAATTCTTCCGGGGTATTTACAAACCCACCGCCTGTTCCTCCCAGTGTGTAGGACGGGCGAATCACCAATGGGAATCCAATTTCCTGTGCAATTTCCTTTCCTTCTAAAAAAGAGGTAGCCGTTGAGCCTTTACAAACGCCAACTCCTATCTCGATCATCTTCAACCTAAATTTTTCGCGGTCCTCTGTGGTTTCGATGGCCTTAATATCGACTCCAATAATTTTTACGCCATAATGCTCCCATATCCCTGCCTTTTCACAATCAATACAGAGGTTTAGGGCAGTTTGGCCGCCCATGGTGGGAAGTACAGCGTCTACATGGTGCTTTTCGAGAATTTCGCGGATGTATTTCTTTTCCAGAGGTTTTAGATAAACATGATCGGCAGTCACCTTGTCGGTCATGATGGTAGCCGGATTGGAGTTGATGAGGATTACTTCTATCCCCTCTTCCCGTAGCGACCTGGCGGCCTGAGAGCCGGCATAATCAAATTCACAAGCCTGACCGATAATGATGGGACCACTTCCGATGATGAGGATGGAGCGTATACTTCTGTCTCTTGGCATTTCTTGGCGGGATAAATTCAGCAAAAATAATCAGGATTTTCAGGAATCAAGGATTGCCAGAATGAATTGATAAAATTTTTATTACCCGGTCTGTAGAGCACCTGAATTACCTAGATAAGTTCTAGCGGAAAGCTCCAATAGAGGAGTTAAATAAGATTTCTGGCCTTTAGTTCGAGGTATTTGTTGATGGTATTAACTGTGAGCTTCTCAGGGGTGGTGAGCAGCGCCTGAATTCCATTCTTTCGTAGTTCTTTTACAATCAGCTTCTTCTCATAGCTGAACTTTTCAGCAACCGCCTTATAATAGATTGATTCTAGGTCTGCCGCTTTCTTTTCAATCAACGTTTTCATCTCGGTGTTTTCGAAAAAAACCACCACTAGTAGATGTTGATGGGCAAGGTTCTTTAAATAAGGGAGTTGTCGCTTGAGGCTGTAATTAGTTTCGAAATTGGTAAACAACAACAGTAGACTCCGTTGCGTAATGCGTCTACGGATAGTAGCATAAAGCACTGAAAAATCAGATTCACGGTAAGCCGTCTTCTGATTGTAGAGGATGTCCATGATATTCGACATCTGTTTGTTGATTCTACTTGCGGAAAGTATTGTGCCTATTTTATCCTGAAAAGTGATTAGGCCTGCCTTGTCGGATTTTTTAATGGCAATGTTAGAGATTACCAAACTTGCATTGATAGCATAATCAAGAAGGCTCATTCCGTTGAAGGGCATTTTCATTACCCTGCCTTTATCAATCAATGAATATACTTGCTGCGATCGTTCATCCTGAAAATTGTTGACCATGAGATCTCCCTTTCTCGCGGTAGCTTTCCAGTTAATAGAGCGAATATCATCTCCTGCAGTATACTTTTTGATTTGCTCAAACTCCAGATTTTGCCCAATCCTTCGAATTCGCTTGATACCTGTATTCGTTAAGTTGTTGGAGATGGCCAGAAGTTCATACTTTCTCATTTGTAAAAAGGATGGATAAACAGGCACTAGTTTGTTTTCAGGGGCAATTATTCTTCGGGTTGCCATCCCCACAACGGAGCTTATTAAAAGATTGATTCCACCAAAATCGTACTCGCCTCGCTTCACAGGGCGCAGGGAATAATCTATTTGCTGTGTCTCACCTGAGGTGAGATGGATCGGAAAATTCATATCCCTTACCTGGAACTGATGTGGGATTTCATCAATAACAAAAACCAAGACAGGAAAGCGAAAAAAACTCTGCAGCAAAATGTGAATTTGATTTTCATCACCATTGGACAATCGCTCGGGGCAATGACGAACCGCTTTCACTCCAAGACGAGAACTAAAAAGCAAAACGACATCGGCAAGTGCAGCTGCAACCAAGAGTAGGAAAAGAATTTTGGCAAAAGGGAATACGATTTCAATAAAGAAGCCAACAACGCATAGTGCAGCAATGCTACCGGCAAGGGTAAAGAAGCGATTGGAAAAATACAATGCCCTGAGAAACTTCATGGAACGCGTACCGGAATTATCTTGGCACTTCAATTTTATTTACGATCTGGCGAATCACATCGTCCACATTGACTCCTTCCATTTCCCGTTCGGGTGTAAGGATGAGGCGATGTCGGAGCGAAGGAACCGCTATCAACTTTATGTCTTCCGGTGTAACAAAGTCCCGGCCACGAATAGCTGCAAGCGCTTTTGAAGCCGTGAGCATAGCTACACTTGCCCGGGGCGAGGCACCTAAGAATAAAGAAGAATTGGAACGCGTCTCCTGTGCAAGCTGCGCCAGATAAGTAACAACTTTGTCTTCTACATGAACTTGTCTTACCAATTGTCTTAAACTGATAATTTGATCAGCGTGTAACACTTTTTCAATAGAGTTCAATTGCACATTGAGCTCATCTTTCTGATTGAATTGAAGAATTTTTATTTCCTCTTCAAGATTAGGATAGCCAACAACAATTTTAAAAAGGAATCTGTCTAGCTGCGCCTCGGGCAATCGATATGTGCCCTCTTGCTCTATCGGATTCTGCGTAGCTAATACAAGATACGGCTCATCCATAGGATACGTTTTCCCATCGATAGTGACTTGTCGCTCCTCCATCACTTCAAATAAGGCCGCTTGCGTCTTTGCAGGACTGCGATTAATCTCATCGATCAAAATAAGATTTGAAAACACAGGGCCTTTTCGAAATTCAAACTCGGTGTTCTTAGGATTGAAGACGGAAGTACCTACCACATCCGAAGGCATGAGGTCTGGCGTAAACTGGATGCGTGAGAACCGTGCGTCAATCGATCGCGCGAGCAGTTTTGCGATTAGTGTTTTAGCAACGCCTGGCACACCCTCAATTAGAACATGACCCTTTGAAAAGATAGCAACGATGAGCATTTCTACCATGGCATCCTGACCAACAATTACCTTGGCTATTTCATTTTTGATTTTTTCTACACTTTCACTTAGCTGACTGAGATCAATTCGATTTTTAAATTCTTCCATAATCGTTTGTTTTGATATTTCTATAACTTAAATTTTGGTTAAACGAATGATGAATGGGCTGTAAACTCTTCCATTTGTTTATTCAGTTCCATTAACATTTGCTTTGATATGGTTTGCGAAGTATGAATAACATGGATCAACGCAAACAATTGCTGCGTGTGTTGTAAATCATTCCCTGACTTTTTGGCCAACGCTTCAACCATGGCGTCACCTGACTCCATGGTCAAATAATACTTAGAGCGTGCCTGCTCCAGAAAGAACAAAATCTTTTTCTCAGCAATAGCTTTGTGATCGTTGGCCTGCAAGTACATATTACCAATCGTCTTTACGAATTCCAACGTTGTATTTGGTAAAGGTTTTACAATGGGAATAATGCGTTGCTTGCGCTTGGCCTCCACAACAATGAACAAAAGAAGACTTAGCATAGCGATGTAATACGCCCATCGCAATGCGTCATTGCTTAAAATAAATCGAAGCGGAGTCTGCGCCTCTAATCTTCCTACTTGATAATAGGAAGTCCACCAGGTTCTTGATTCCGGCAAAAAAGAAAGCGTTCCTTCTACAAACTCGTGCGTATTATTAGCGACCAGATAATTGTTTGTAAAGGCAAGCGGAGTTGTATTAATAATAATGCTCCCTTTACCCCATGGTATTCGCAAGGTTACCGGCTTATTCCATGCATTAGTAGATACAATAAATGACCGAGCCTTCATTGAATCTAAATTGGTAAAGAAATACGAGACATTTTCAAGTCGATAATAATAGCCTTTCTTCTCAAAGGAGGGGATGACAAACTTTAGATCTGTTGTGTCGGTCGATCCACCGCCCGGAGTGGTTAGTTGATCAAAGTAAACATCATTTGTTGTGAGGCCGAGCGTGTCTTGAAAAGTACCGGAAAAGTAATTGGCTGATATAAACGCATGTGCGCCCTCCCCTACTTTATTTAACAAGACTTTAGTTGCCTCTACATCAGGATCAAATCCAGTGCTTATGCTCAGGATGTTTTCGTTGGCTTGGATAGAATCTTCCAACTCATAAAAAGTCAAATTATTGGTAACAATTTCTTTGTCCTTAAAAAAAGTCCCCATCAATTGACGCATTACAAAGGATCCGAATGGATTTTTATCTTTTGGTGAAAAGGTAGGAGTCCAGTTAAGTGGCTTGGGACCGAATAATTGCATGAGCACAAAGAGAAACATCACTGCTCCGAGAATAGTCATGTATTTTGTCTCTCTCTTCATACCACTTTCCTTGTAAACTCTTGAAACGTTTTGTTCACGCCCTCGTAGGTTTGGCTATTTATTTCAAAATGTCCGTACCAGGCATAATCAAAATAATAACGGAGTTCGCGCAAGCGTGGCAAGGCAGGATGTTGCTTCAGCTCGGCAATGTATTCATCGTTGGTTTTACCGGACTGCCATTGAATTTGATTGGCGTCTGAAAGTTTTTTCAACGCAAAAAGAAAAATCAATCTTACCGCATCGCGATATTCTTCATTCTCAACAGCTCGGCTAATCAATTTATCAAAATCCAATTCATGAATATTTTCTTCCGACAACTTCAACTTCATTTTTGATGATGCTGAAGTTCGATAGAAAATATCTTTCACCTCAATATTCAGGAGTTTAAGAACGACCCAAAGTAGGACACCTATAAAAAATGTGTAGAGTAAAATTCTTCCCAGTAGAGTCTGTGTGGTGTAATAAAAGAACTGTTGAAGAATCATTCCTAGCCAAATAAGGAATCGAGCCCAAGGAGTCATTCCCTCCTGAGGTCGCCCATAGCGGTAGGCAGGATTTGATTTAAAATCATTTACCGTTTGTTCATCAAAAGTCCGAAGATCAATTGCTATAGTATCAATACTCGCATGATCAATTGTGTCAGTTGACTTGGCATCGACATATGCCCCCAGAAAAATGCAAAGGAATAAAACTCTAATATGTTTCTTCATGCTTTGTAGATTGGTCAGTCTCCCGGCCAAAGCCTTCCACTTTGTTCATCAACCCTTGTGCCTCTCTTCGCTCTATAAGATTGTAGAATTGAAAGGCAATTGCTATAAAGACAACACTCTGAAGTAGGTTTGCCCCAAAGGAGTAGATCATTGAGCTGATGATAAGACCTGTTTGCTGCCAAAGTTCCGGTTGTGCTCCTACGTCAGAAGTTTTGTGAAATGCAATTAAAAATGTGAATATGTATTGTGGGATGGCAAACACAAAAGCCATAAACCCTGCAATCATTGTCGTAATAAAAATCAAACCGAAGGTACTCCACCATTTCTCGGAAATTAGTTTAAACGAACGACTGAATGCATCACTAAAACTTTTTCTTTCTATAATCATAATGGGGGCGATCAGCGAGAGCACTACCATAAGGTAGATACCGGGAATGATTAAGAACAAAATTCCAACCGAAATGACAATCGCTATTACAATTCCCGCACCTATCATCGGCAATAAATACTGCTTTACTGTTTCCCATATTTCAGGAACATCAATTGATTCAGGATTTTCTTTGGTCTCATACAAGCGGATAAACTCAAACACTACGATGAGTGAAATGATGTACCCAAATATCAAAAAGATCATGGAGATGCCGAGCCACAAAAACGTATCCCCGAGAAAATTTCCGAAAACTCCTGCGCCTGCCGGATCAAAGGATAAGGCTTCCTTTTGATAAAGTCCGCTAAATAAACCCTGAAGCAGAATAAAGGGTCCGCTGATGAAGATAAGGCACTTCGCCATTACCTTAAAATTCTGTCGCAGGAATTCAAATGTGGCATTGACTTTAGCACTAAAGTCACGTGTTCTTCGGAGTTCAATTTTTTGAAACATAGCTTCTAAAGCGTAATGGATAAATAAAGAAGTAGAAAATGATAAAGAACAATGAAAGTCCAATGATTATCGCCTTAACGATCATCGGCATAGTTGCATAACGTGTAACAAAAGATTCAATAAAGCCCGCCAAAATAAAAATAGGCATAAGCCCCATTACCACTTTAAGCCCATCTTTTGAACCCATTTTAAAGGAATCCATACGGCTGTAGGTGCCGGGGAATAAAATACTATTGCCCATACGTAAGCCCGCACCACCCGCAATAATGATTGCCGAAATCTCCAATGTCCCATGAAGCATGACCACCATGATGGAATTCAGTAATAATTGATGTTGATAGAACATGGTAAAGAACGAACCCAGCATGACCCCATTTTGAAATAAAACAAATCCTGTCCCTGCAGAGAACGCCAGACCTGCTGCAAATGCAATAAATGAAACGCGTATATTGTTGAACGTAATGGCGAAAAACATATCTAATTGATCGCCTGTTCCATATACCCCTGTCGGATCGCCTTTCTCAATGTTCTCTAGCGTCATGTTAACATAACCATCGCCCATGATCAAGCGAACAAAGGTATCATCCATCATGGTAGAAAGCACTCCGATTGAAGTGGCGATTGCGGTAATTAGAAAAGAATAGAACAAAGGCTTTCGCAGTGAAAGCAATAGTTCAGGAAGCTCCCTCGTCCAAAATGTAATAAATCGACTTCGCTCCTCTTTTTTATTTTTATAGATATGTTGATGGATCTTAGAAGCAAGGTGATTCAGGTATCTCGTAGTTTCACTTTCAGAATACTGTGTGCGCGCGAATGACAGGTCGTCTGTTAATTGAATAAAAATCTCTGATTTCTTTTCAGGAGATATGCCTCCGGTTTGGTTAAGGAGCTTTTCAAACTCCTGCCAACGGCCCATGTTTTGCTTAACGAAGGCGGCTTCTCTCATGATTTATAAGAAGAAACTATTTTGCTGCATCCATTACCTGCTGCCAAACTCTCAGCACATTACCTCCACAGATTTTTTCAATGTCCGTTTCAGGGTATCCACGCTTTAGTAAAACATAAATCAAGTTAGGATACATCGAAACATCCTTCAATCCGGTTGGTAACGAATCGCCTACACCATCAAAGTCAGAGCCAAAACCA
Source organism: Bacteroidia bacterium (assembly GCA_031401775.1). Lineage (GTDB taxonomy): Bacteria > Bacteroidota > Bacteroidia > Cytophagales > Cyclobacteriaceae > ELB16-189. The sequence goes on from JANNRV010000161.1 coordinate 55,385, forward strand.
ACATGATCGACCCCAATAAGTTGAACGACATGATCTATGTGATCGGCCACCATTTCTACATCAGCAAATGTAGAGGGGTTGTCTTTCTTAAATTCTTCGATGATTGGTTTGGCCAATGAATCGGTGAATTTTAACTTCTTTTCTTCCAGAATTACTCTTAATTTTTTTTCATTAAGGTTGCTTTGCGCTCTGACTGCTGAGTCTAAGAAGGTAGAACCAAAGTTAATCTGAATCACACCGCCATTCTCTCCTAATTTTTTAATCATATCATCACTCATGTTTCTCCAAAACTCAGGAGTATAAAAGCGACAGGAGGAGTGGGATGCGATCACAGGAACTTTTGTCATTTTAATAACCTGATAAAAAGCGCTGTCGGATACGTGCGAAATGTCAACCATAATCCCCAATCGGTTCATTTCTGCAACCACTGTTCTTCCGAAGGGACTTACTCCGTTCCAGGTAGCCGTAGTATCGTAAGATGAATCACAAATTTGATTGTCTTTTCCATGAGTTAGGGTGATGTATCGTATTCCCCGGTCGTAGAAATATTTTAGATTTTTCAAATCATCGCCAACCGGTGCGCCATTCTCCATTCCCATAGGCAATGAAATTTTCCCTGCTTTGAAATTGGCTCTCACCTCTTCGGGTGAAACGGCTACCGAAAATTTATCAGGGATGGCTTCCACAATACCACGAATCATATTGATCATCGAATCGGCCAGCGCCCTCCCATGATCAGGCAAAAGCTGATAAGAGGAAGGAATATAAATAGACATGAAGGGCGCATCAAGCCCTCCCTTTTTGGCACGTTCGTAGTCAAAATCTCCTTCCTTGGTAGAAATTGGGATACCCATGTATTCGCGGTCAAGCCTGAAATTCTTTACCTTAAGCCGAAAGGGTAAATCCACATGTCCGTCCGTGATGATGTATCGATGCGCCAGCTCATCTGCATATTTTCTCAATTCTTCATCATTCATTCTGTCCACGGGTCTTTTCTCCTGGCATGCAATTAATGCGATACCCAGTGCGGCCATCAGGAAGGTCTTAGCAATCTTCATAGGTTTGTATATTTGAACCTGAAAGTTAAGCGATAGGGGCGGGTATGCAAACCATTAATGTACGGACAACACAAAATGTTTTAATCGACTATCCTGTTGCAGGATTGTTTGATCGCATCCTCGCCTTCTTAATTGATCTTGTTATCTTTGTGGCTTATCTGATTCTAGCGTTTTACGCAGCCGGTCAGCTAAAGATCATTAGCGAATGGGTGTCTATTTTCATCTATCTCCCGGCTTTCTTCTATACGTTGATCTTCGAAATATCCATGAATGGACAGACGCCTGGCAAACGAGCACTTGACATTAAAGTGGTAAGACTGGATGGAAACTCTCCAACCATCGCCAACTACATTATGCGTTTTATTCTCTGGCCTGTGGATGTAATCTTGTCTGGTTCGGTAGCCATTACTTTCATTTTGCTTACTAAAAATGGACAACGTCTGGGTGACCTGGCGGCAGGAACCACAGTGGTAAAATTAACCAAACGAGGGGTTCTTACCAGCCAGGAGATTGTCCAGAGTCTGGCACAA
>JANNRV010000162.1:0-12668 GCA_031401775.1 Bacteroidia bacterium
TACATTGACAAGAACCATGCAGGCTCGTTAATCATTTGGGATAAATTATTTGGAACCTTCCAGCCGGAAGAAGAACGACCAACCTATGGTATCACCAAGCCAATTAAAAGTTGGAATGCAGTTTGGGCCAACTTCAATCACTATGCGGAGATGGGCAAAGACTTGAAACGCATCACCAAGTGGTCAGATAAAATAAAATTTCTGTTCAAAAAGCCGGGATGGCTTCCTGCTGAACTAGGCGGATATCAGGCCGCACCGGAAGTAAATCCTTCAACCTATCAGAAGTATCGTACACCCGCTCCTGAGTCATTGAATTACTACGTTCTGTTTCAATATATTTTATGCCTTGGAGGGACCGCTCTATTTCTCTTTAATCAAAGTAAATTCTCCATGCCTGAAAAAGCGTTTATCACGATTTTAATTTCAGTGGTAGTTGTTAATTGTGGGGTTTTATTCGAAAATAGAAAATGGGTTCGATGGGCAGAATGGATCCGGATAGTTCTCTATCCAGTGATCTTGGCTACGCTAACATTACAAAATAGCTGGCCAATCGCTTACCTTGGCATTTCTATAGTATATCTTCTTATTTCAACCATTTGGTTTTACTCCCTTACCAAGAATGCTCTACTTCAGACTGCCTAATCTGTCATATCATAGTTTAAGTTTAGGCAAAGTGGCAGGACTCATCTGTCTAGTGACATTTGCTTCTTGTGAAAACGCTATGCCTGTCATTGAAGGGCTGAATCAAAAAGAATGGAAAGAAGATAAAAATGGATGTCTCCGGAAAAGAGCTTCTATGACTTCCCATCTCAAAGAGCAGAAGAACAAACTGCAGGGACTATCAGAATCTCAGGTTATAGAACTATTCGGTCGTCCCGATAAGAATGAATTGTACAAGCGAAATCAAAAGTTCTTTACTTATTATCTTCAGAACGGTCCACCCTGTGCCGTAGACTCTTTGACCACGATTAAACTGGTTGTACGATTTACGGCAATGGGAAGGGCGAAGGAGATAGCGGTGGAGTGAGAATTCAACGGTGATTTCATCCGTATTGCCCAAACCTTATCTTTGAACAAAATACAACTTCATGAAAAATATTTCAGTCATCGGCTCGGGTACCATGGGAAATGGTATTGCTCATCTTTTTGCCCAATATGGTTTTAAGGTTGCTTTGGTAGATATCTCCGAGGATGCCTTAAAGAAAGGAATGGCATCCATTGAAAAGAACCTGACACGCCAGGTGGATAAAGGTATTATCACCGAAGAAATCAAGAAGAACGCTTTAAGTAATATCACCCCAATTACCTTCTTGAAGGAAGGTGTTAAGGAAGCGGACCTGGTCATTGAAGCAGCCACAGAAAATATTGACTTAAAGCTGAAGATATTCCGGGAGATTGATGAAAGTACCAAACCCGAGACGATCCTTGCTTCCAATACTTCATCCATATCCATCACTAAAATAGCATCTGTTACCAAAAGTCCCACCAAAGTAATTGGTATGCACTTTATGAATCCGGTGCCGGTCATGAAGTTGGTGGAGGTGATCCGAGGCTATAGCACGAGCAATGAAGTGACTCAAACGATTATGGAGCTTTCCAAAAAACTGGATAAGGTTCCTGTCGAAGTAAATGACTATCCTGGGTTTGTTGCTAATCGCATTCTTATGCCCATGATCAACGAAGCAATCTATACCCTGTATGAAGGTGTTGCAGGTGTTCCTGAAATTGATACGGTGATGAAGTTGGGAATGGCACACCCGATGGGGCCTTTGCAATTAGCTGATTTCATTGGGCTGGATGTCTGCCTTTCTATTTTACATGTGCTTCATAGCGGATTTGGTAATCCTAAATATGCACCGTGCCCCTTGCTGGTGAACATGGTTCAGGCAGGCCATCTTGGTGTAAAGACAGGAAGCGGCTTTTATCAATATAAGTCTGGAAGTAAGGATTTGATTGTCGCTGATCGATTTAAGTAATACTACTTTGATCAAAAAAAAAGGTCACCATCCGATGACCCTTATTCATTTCATTAAGAATTAAATCGATTACTTCTTTAGCAGGTCTCTGATCTGTGTCAAGAGTTGTATATCCGCAGGTGGTGCTGCTGGAGCAGCTGGTGCGGCTTCTTCTTTTTTCTTAGCTGCATTCATACCTTTAATGATCAAAAACAATACAAAAGCGACAATGATAAAATTGATTACAGAGGATAGGAAATTGCCATACTTAACTGTCCCGAAAATTGTGAGTTCTTCAAGTTTGGTAAGGCTGGCTGCTTCCAATGCCGGTTTTAGTAACAAAGGAGTGATCACGTCTTCGATAAATGATCCGACAATTTTTCCAAAGGCACCACCAATAATGACACCTACTGCGAGGTCAACGACATTGCCGCGCATGGCAAACGCTTTAAATTCTTTTAACATGGAGATTAGGGTTTAGGTTAATGGGATGAAAAATAACGATCAAATTGTAGGAATCCAACCGTTGCTCTGTTCCAGCACAATAATCTAGTTCAACATGACTTACTGAACGATTTTAATCTGATTTCTAAGCCCTCTGAAGGCTGACAGTTCTATGCCTGTGCTTCCAATAAACATCTTGGCCTGTACTTTTACAGGGATGCGATTGCCATCATCGGAAATCCAGGCGGTGATTGAATTCTCTCCGTCAAAAAGTTTATTGTCTGGCATGATGGGAACTAACTTGTGGCACCAGATTTTTCCCACCTTAGTGCTGACTTTCTCCTTTCCTGAATAGATTATCTTGAGATTATAAGAGGTATCTTCAAAGAATCCGGAAATCTTAAGGGTGTCTCCTACTTTGTATTTATTAAAGTTGATCACTCGGAGAAAGATAAATCCTCCCACCAGGTCTCTTACATTTTCAGGAGTGGGATAATACTTTATATCGTCATAGACACCTGTATTTTTATTCATCACCTTTACCTCGGCCTGACGCTTTTCGTGATCAAACGTGATCAGCTCGTCTTTGCGATAGTGATTCTCTTTGAGCTTGCGGTAGGAAATGTGAGTCACCAATGCGGCTGTATCGATATAAGCACCCCACTGGTCATCCACTTTAGCTACCCAGGAGACCATTCCACTGGTTTGGCCAAATGCATCAATCTTATAACAAGGTCTGGAATTAATAGAAAAGACTTTACTCTCTATTTTAGTGATCGCATGCCCTACGGTGAAAAAGCCAAAATTGACCCGATAATCAAGTTGCTCCCCTTTTCCGAAACTGGTATTTTGAATGACTGGAAATAACTCATTCTTATCCTCTGCGAAGGCAGCCAGAAAAATTACCAATACCGCCCCAAAACCCAATCTTTTCATCCTGTAAAACTAGTTGTTTCCCTATACAGAGTCAAAGGCTATGCCAGCACTACACAGAAACTTGATTTTCGCGTAATGCGTCATTCAAAGAGGTCTTTTTGTCTGTGCTTTCCTTTCGTTTGCCAATGATCAAGGCACAGCCTACCTGATATTCTCCTGCAGGAAACTTTTTAGTGTATGAACCTGGGATAACAACAGAGCGCTCTGGGACATAGTTCTTGTGCTCAACAGGCTGAGATCCTGTGACGTCAATAATTTTTGAACTTGCCGTAAGTACGACATTCGCGCCTAGCACCGCTTCTCTGCCAATACGAACACCTTCCACAACGATACATCGTGAACCAATAAAGGCATTGTCTTCAATAATTACAGGTGCAGCTTGAACGGGTTCGAGCACTCCACCTATACCCACACCTCCACTGAGGTGCACATTTTTCCCGATTTGAGCACAACTCCCTACAGTCGCCCAGGTATCTACCATTGTTCCTTCATCTACATAGGCGCCAATATTTACATAAGATGGCATAAGGATAACACCTTTGCTAATATAAGAGCCATAGCGGGCAATGGCATGAGGAACTACTCGAACACCAAGTTCTTTGTAGTTTCTCTTAAGGGCAATCTTATCATGGAATTCAAATGGCCCCACTTCAATGGTTTCCATTTGCTGAATAGGAAAGTAGAGAATAACAGCCTTCTTAATCCACTCATTTACCTTCCAACTATCGCCTTGCTTCTCCGCTACGCGCAATTGGCCTTTGTCTAATTTTTCCACCACCAGGCGGACAGCAGCTTTGACCTCTTCTGATTTCAATAACTCTCTGTCAGCCCATGCCTTTTCTATGATGCCCTGTAGTTCCATTTTATATCCTAATTTTAAACCGCACGCAATAAATGAAAAAACGAAGAATAGTCATCGCTTCCCTGCTCAAGCCCATTGATGATACCCGAATGTTTGAGAAAATGGGAGTGACATTTAGTGACACTGGGGACAACGAGGTTTTCATCATCGGATACCCATCAAAAGTAAAACCCGTCTATCCGAATATTCATTTTTTTCCTTTGACGCGGTTCACCAGAATAAGCATTGGAAGACTATTTGCACCTTTAAAAATAGCCTTAAAAATATATAAAGTAAAACCTAATATATTGATTGTTAATACCCATGAATTACTGATAGTTGCGTTGTTAAACAGAATATTATTCGGTGCAAGGATTGTCTATGATATTCAGGAAAACTACTTTCGAAATCTTCTCTACTCGGAAGCCTTTCCTCAGCCACTAAGGCTCCTACTTGCGCTTTGGGTAAGAGCCAAAGAAAAGATCACTTCTCCCTTATTTCACTGGTTCTTTTTGGCTGAAAGAGGGTACCAAAATGAATTCAATTTTTTTAAAAATCGCTACACCCTAATTGAAAACAAGGCGATGCTTCTGGCTGACCTTAAAAGAAAAGCCAGGCCGGAAAATAAACACCTTCTTTTTAGTGGGACACTAGCGGAAAGCACAGGTGTCTTTGAGGCAATCCGTATAGTAACGGAACTCAACCAACTTGACGCATCCATTCGGCTGACCATCATTGGCTATTGTGCAAAACCGGAGTTACTCGATAGGATCAAATCAACTGTTGCGTCCCATGACTTCATTACCCTTATTGGTGGCGATCAACTGGTTCCTCATCAGGAGATTGTTAAATCTATCTCTACTTCTGATTTTGGAATCATTTGCTACCCTCACTCCCCTCATACAGCAAACTCAATCCCAACCAAACTCTATGAATACCTGTCCTATCAGCTGCCGATTATCATTCAAGTAAATCCAACGTGGGAGAAGTTAATGTCACCCTGTCAAGCCGGGATTGCCATCGATTTCCAAAAGTTCAATCCTCTAGCTTTGTTGGAAGAAATGAAAGTCAGGCCATTTTATACCCACCCTGCTGAAAACACGACCTGGGACTCAGAGGCCAAAAAACTACTTGAAGCACTCAAAACTATCTAAAATATTTTTTAGACTAATCTAAAATTTATACTTTGCATCGCATTTCCAACTGCCTATGCTGAGTCTGACGGAAGAAAACTATCTGAAAGCCATTTACCATCTCTCTGACGGTGGTACGAAATCGGTTCTTACCAATGAACTGGCGGAGGCAATGAGCACCAAAGCAGCATCGGCTACGGATATGATCAAAAAGCTATCGGCTAAAGACCTGATTAGCTACGAAAAATACTACGGGGTAAATGTAACGGCTAAAGGAAAAGCAGAAGCCTTGGCTGTCGTGCGCAAGCACCGGTTGTGGGAAACCTTCTTGGTTCAAAAGCTGGGGTTCACATGGGATGAAGTACATGAAGTGGCTGAGCAGTTGGAACATATTCACTCTCCCCGACTCATTGATAAACTGGATGAGTTTCTAGGTTTCCCCAAAGTTGACCCACACGGTGATCCGATTCCCGATGGAAAAGGCAAATTAAAAGTATTGCCGCAAGTTGGCCTGGATCAGGTAAAGGCAGGCTTTCAAGGGGTCATCACTGCGGTGAAAGATTCCGATTCTAATCTACTGAAGTACTTAGATAAAATCAGTGCCAAGCCCGGGTTAAAGATTAAAGTGATTAATAAAGAAGAATATGATGAATCGTTGGAGGTCCTTCTGGACAATAAGAAGGTATTCTTGTCCAAAGAGGTCTCTAAGAATATTTTAGTAAGTGGTTAACCATGAATAGCGAGGCTTTAAAAAATAGATCATTAAGCGAAGTCCACTCTTCTGTGGATGCTGTAACCAAAAGAGGCTGGCGCAAATTGCTGGCATTCATGGGTCCGGCCTATCTGGTTAGCGTTGGCTATATGGATCCGGGCAACTGGGCAACAGATATTGCCGGTGGTAGCAGATTTGGGTATGCCCTTATTTGGGTACTTCTGATGTCCAACCTAATGGCACTTTTACTACAAAGCCTAAGCGCCCGGCTAGGCGTAGTTCGTCAACTAGATCTCGCTCAGGCATCGCGAAGAACTTATCCTCCAGTTGTCAATTTCTTTCTTTGGGTCTTAGCTGAGATTGCCATTGCTGCTTGCGATCTGGCTGAAGTATTAGGAATGGCCATTGGATTACAATTACTTTTCGGATTACCTCTCATTTGGGGCGTTTCACTTACGGTATTGGATACGCTTCTTCTTTTGTTGTTGCAAAGTTATGGCATGCGAAAAATTGAAGTTTTCATCATCGCCTTAGTTGCCATTATTGGTGGTGCCTTCTTTGTAGAAATGATTTTGGCCAAGCCCGCCATGGGAGAATTGGTAAAAGGATTTATTCCATCCCTGCCCAATGATCAGGCTCTATACATTGCCATTGGCATCATTGGTGCTACCGTCATGCCGCACAATCTATACCTCCATTCTTCGCTGGTTCAAACCCGAAGAATCGATTCTTCTGAAAGAGGAATCTGGCAGGCGATCCGCTACAACTTTATTGATTCTGCCATAGCCCTCAATGCAGCCTTCTTTGTCAACTCAGCCATCTTAGTACTAGCGGCCTCCACTTTCTTCAAAGCCGGACTTTTTGAAGTAGCGGACATTCAGGATGCACATCAACTTTTAGCGCCAATGCTGGGCACAGAACTCGCGCCTATTCTATTTGGAGTTGCCCTCGTAGCAGCCGGCCAAAGTTCAACTATCACAGGTACTCTTGCCGGACAAATCGTAATGGAAGGCTATCTGAACCTACGCATTGCCCCATGGCTAAGAAGATTAATCACCCGCGTGATCGCCATCATTCCGGCATACATTGTCATTATTATTTACGGTGAAAGTGAGACCGGTGCGCTGTTGGTGTTTAGTCAGGTAATATTAAGTCTGCAATTAGGCTTTGCCATTGTTCCGTTGATTCACTTCAACAGCGATAAGAAAAAAATGGGGGTGTTTGTCATCAAACCCTGGCTTAAAGTATCCGCTTGGGCCATTGCTTTAATCATTGTTTCTTTGAATGTTAAGTTGGTGGTACAAGAGGTTACACTGTGGTTGGAGGTGGCAGGGGATAGTTCATGGATCATCTGGTGTACGGTTGTACCTGTTTGTATAGGAGCAGCACTTCTCCTTCTTTATATTACTCTTAAACCGATTTTAGACAAGCGAGCCTCTGAAAAGTCGATGAAGATACCCCACGGAACTGCGGCTGTATTGGAAAATATTGAAGCACCTATTTATCAAAGGGTTGCCATCTGTATTGATTTTTCAAACCTAGATGCCATAGCCATTGCCAGCGCTTTGGCACAAGGGGGAAAGAATGCGAATTACATGTTAATGCACGTGGTAGAAACTGCAGGCGCCATGGTCTATGGCAGCGATATTGAAGATCGTGAATCGAGAGAAGACACCACGGCATTAAAAAATTATGTGACTCAATTGATAGCCCGAGGTTATCAAGCTGAGATGCAAATTGGATATGGAAATCCAAGAAGGAGGATACCCGAAATGGTGCGTGAGTTTAAAGCAGACCTACTCGTGATGGGTGCCCATGGCCATCAGTTCTTTAAAGACCTTATTTTCGGAGCAACTGTAGATACCGTTCGGCACAGGGTTAATATTCCGGTTTTCATTGTCAGGAAATAGTCCATGGCCACTGCTCACTCTCTCGATGATACCATTGTTGCCTTAGCTACTGCTCAAGGTGTAAGTGCTATCGCAGTGATTCGTCTTTCCGGAAAAGAGGCTATTGCTCTCACTCAAAAAGTATTTCACGGTAAAAATTTAGTAGAACAGGCTTCCCATACACTTCATTTCGGGTTGATTAAAGACGGAGAGAAAACTATTGACGAAGTTTTGGTCTCCTTATTTAAGGAACCCAATTCTTTTACCAAAGAAAACGCAGTAGAGATTTCTTGTCACGGCTCACCCGTGATCGTAAAAGAAATAATAAAAGTCTTTCTTAAGAACGGTGCCCGTCTGGCAGAGCCGGGAGAATTTACAAAGCGTGCCTTCTTACATGGTCGGTTTGATTTGGCCCAAGCCGAAGCAGTAGCCGACCTGATTAATGCGGAAACCGATAATGCACGACAAGCAGCATTGAACCAGATGAGAGGAGGTTTCTCCAAGGAGATCAAACACCTGAGGGAAGAATTAATTCATTTTGCCTCGCTGATTGAATTAGAATTGGACTTTGGCGAAGAGGATGTTGAGTTTGCCAAGCGCAAAGACCTCAAAGAACTGATCAAAAAAATCCAATCCTACTTGGTCTCATTGATTCAATCCTTTGATCAAGGCAATGTGATCAAGAATGGAATACCAACGGTAATTGCAGGCCGACCCAATGCAGGAAAATCTACCTTACTCAATACGCTACTCAACGAAGAGCGAGCTATCGTCTCTGAGATAGCCGGTACGACTCGCGATACCATTGAAGATGAAATGATTTTAGGCGGAATTGCTTTTCGATTCATCGATACGGCAGGTCTGCGGGAGACCCGCGATGTCATTGAAGCGATGGGTGTTGAACGTACGAGAGAACAAATGCGCAAAGCTTCCCTCATACTCTATCTTTTTGACTTATCAAACACTTCAGAAGATGAGATTAAGACTGAAGTCGAAGGGCTCGAAGAGTTAGGTATCCCCTATTTCAAAGTGGGCAATAAAATTGACAAAGCAGACACTGCTCTTGTCAGTAGATTAGAAAAAGACAATTTCATTTTCATCTCCGCCTCCCATAAAACGAATATTCCGCAATTGAAGGAATCCATCCTTTCCCGCTTTCAGGTGAAAAATGTAAAACAAGGCGATGTATTGGTTACCAACCTAAGGCATTATCAAAACCTTTTGCAGACCAATGAATCTTTAGAGCGCGTACTTCAGGGAATGGACAAAGGTGTAACTGGAGATTTTCTTGCCATGGATATCCGGCAGGCATTGCATTATCTTGGAGAGATCACAGGACAAATAACAACAGATGATTTGTTAGCCAACATCTTTTCGAAGTTTTGTATCGGGAAGTAATTTACTTTCTTTTGTTTGTTAAGTACCTGTCATTGTTGATAACATCCTGCATTATCTTTTCCTTTATTGTTGCCTGCCCTTTTTTAAGTTTATTTTGGTTGCCATAGTGTTGCCCAGTTTGTTGCCCACAAATCAGGCAACAGCCGGGAGTGCGAGATTTGCAGTTTATAGTCAGGTAAAGCCCCTACCTTCACTGTTAATACGTCAGTCTAAAGGCTTACATTTTATTTTGTTTGTCATATTATATCCGTACATTTGACATTGTTTAGTCAAATCATAACTTTACTATTATGGGTAAAAAGTCATTACAGATACAGCAGCTTAACAGTAAAATGCTGGCTTACGCAAGTTTACAAAAGGTAGCTCCGCCACCTACCGGATGGATAAAAGCCATACGCAACGCCATTGGCATGAGTATGTTGCAGTTAGGCAACCGCCTTTCCATTACTAAACAAAGTGTGCAGGATATTGAACACAGGGAAAAAGACGGCTCCATTACAATCCGGGCATTATGGCAAGCAGCAAGGGCGTTGGATATGCAATTAGTTTACGGCTTTGTTCCTAATGATGGTTCTTTGGAATTATTGATTGAACGGAAGGCTAAAGAACTGGCTACACAAATAGTAATGCGTACAAACAATACCATGAAGTTGGAAGAACAAGAAAACACCAAACAACGCATTGAAAAAGCAATACAGGAAAGAACTATAACTATCAAAAACGAAATGCCTAAAACTTTATGGGATTAGATTTAGACTACATAAACGAGCAAACACCGCTGGATGAAGACGAGAAAGAAGGGCTGCTCATTCCCATCATCGCTACCCGTGGTGAATTAGACGAATTTGAACAGCAGAATATTGAACAGGCGGTTTTGTGGTCACTTAACCGTTCTTTCAAAGCCGATACAGTGTTTACAGAAGAATTTCTAAAAGCAGTTCATAAACGTATGTACGGTAATGTATGGGCATGGGCAGGAGAATTTCGGAAAACCAACAAGAATATTGGCGTGGACAAATGGCAGATACCAACGGAACTAAGAACATTATTGGATGATGTAAAATTTTGGTACACCAACAACACTTACAATCCTGATGAATGTACCATACGTTTTAAACACCGTTTGGTAAGCATCCATTGTTTTCCCAATGGCAATGGGAGGCATAGTCGTTTGATGGCAGATATTGTAATTGAGAAAATTTACAAGCAATTACATTACAGTTGGGGAGCAGCAAATTTGGTACAGCAGGGCGACCAACGCAATACTTACCTCAATGCAATTAGGGCAGCAGATGCTGGTGAAATTCAACCATTAATAAACTTTGCAAGATCATAAACTTCAGTATGCAGCAAATTCAACTAAACATCATTCCATTTACACCAGTCGCAGGTAAAGGTACTTTCTCATTCTATGGTGAGAAGAAATGGGGCTTTGCACTATGGGAAAAGATATAAAGTAGTACAATTTCAGAATCAATAGCTAGCTTTTGTACTACTCTGTAAATACATTGTACAAAACTTGAAAATACTCAGGCAATGCAATACCCTCTACTTTTTCAACCGCTTGATTTAGGTTTCACGACTCTAAAAAATCGAATCCTTATGGGGTCGATGCATACGGGCCTGGAGGAAAGTGAAAATGGCTTTCAACGTCAGGCTGCCTACTTTGCCGAACGAGCTAAAGGTGGTGTTGGACTTATTGTTACTGGCGGGGTGGCACCTAATCGTGCTGGGTGGACTTCACCATTTGCCAGTAAACTTTCAACAAAATCGGAGGCACGAGAACACAAGATTGTGACGGATGCCGTTCATGCTGAAGGTGGTAAAATATGTATGCAGATTCTTCATGCGGGTCGCTATGGATATCATCCGCTGGCGGTTGGTCCTTCCGCCTTGAAGTCTCCCATTTCTCCTTTCAAACCCTGGAAGTTATCACAAGGTGGCATCCGAAGAACGATCAATGATTTTGTCAACTGCGCAAAGCTCGCACAAGAGGCAGGGTATGATGGCGTGGAGATCATGGGCTCAGAAGGTTATTTGATTAATCAGTTTATTGTATCGAAGACGAACAAACGAACCGATGAATGGGGCGGTGCGTATGAAAACAGAATCAGGTTTGCATTGGAGATTGTACGAAATACCCGTGCAGCTGTAGGAAAGAACTTCATTATCATCTATCGGCTGTCGATGTTGGATTTAGTGGAGGATGGCTCAACGTGGGAAGAAATTGAATATTTAGCAAAGGAAATTGAGAAGGCCGGAGCTACAATAATAAATACTGGTATTGGCTGGCACGAAGCGCGCGTACCCACCATTGCTACGATGGTCCCACGTGGAGGATTTAGTTGGGTGACTAAACGGTTAATGGGTAAGCTCTCTATTCCATTAATTACCACCAATCGCATCAACACGCCAGAGGTAGCCGAAAAAATTCTGGCTGAAGGACATGCGGATATGATTTCAATGGCGCGGCCTTTCCTGGCCGATCCTCAATTTCCAAAGAAAGCGTTAGAGGGAAGAGCGGATGAAATCAACACCTGTATTGCCTGCAATCAGGCTTGTTTGGATCATGTGTTTAAGCGGAAAACAGCGAGCTGCATGGTGAATCCAAGAGCTTGCAATGAATTAACAATGACAATTTCTCCGGCAACAACCAAAAAGAAAATTGCTGTTGTAGGTGCCGGGCCTGCAGGCTTGTCTTGTGCGGTCACGCTCGCCCAACGCGGCCACGAAGTGCATTTGTTTGAAGGTCAAAGTTCAATCGGTGGGCAATTTAATATCGCAAAAGAAATTCCGGGTAAAGAAGAGTTTCATGAAACGCTGAGGTACTACCGAAGACAAATGGAAATTCACAACGTGCAAATTCATTTGAATACCATGTTCAGTGAACAACACGCTAATGACTTTGAGGAAATCGTGGTGAGCACCGGTGTAACGGGACGCAGCATTAACATCGAAGGAATTAAGCATCCAAAAGTTTTAACCTATACCGATGTCGTTTTGCATAAAAAACCGGTGGGAAAAAGAGCGGCCATTATCGGTGCCGGTGGAATAGGATTTGATGTAGCCGAATTTCTTACCCATTCAGAAAGCATGAATGTGAAAACGTTTATGAAAGAGTGGGGAGTAGATATGGATTACAAAACTGGCGGTGCGTTGTTGAAAAATGAAGTAGTGAAATCGCCAAGGGAAGTTTTTCTATTGCAACGCAAAAAAGGTAAACTCGGTGAGAGGTTAGGTAAAACTACAGGCTGGATTCATCGCTCCGCGTTGAAGATGAAAAAAGTAAAAATGATGGACGATGTTACCTACCAAAAAATAGATGATGCCGGATTGCATATTCAGGTGAAGGGTGTACCT
>JANNRV010000163.1:0-7866 GCA_031401775.1 Bacteroidia bacterium
CTATATTCTTCGCTTATTAAATTTAAGTTATTAAATCCATAACTGCAAATGGTTGCGTTACTAGAATAATCTCCTATTATAAGAGATAAGTTTCTCACTGTTCCAGACTGGGGGAAATTTCTTAATCTCTTGGCTTCATAATCTCCAACCTCAAAAGAAATATTTAAGGTTATGTCAGAACTAAATAAATCCACTCTCTTGGGATATTTCGACCCCATGAAATAAACAGGACTTTTGTTTGAGTTGGCTTGTAAATTAAATGATTGCACCCGATTTGTATTTACGAGGTCGTCTAGAGTAAAAGATATAGAATTTCCATACGGGATAAGTAAATTACCTGTAATATCTATGTTTGAATTAGAAATGTTGTTTAATTGATTAGCACAATCAGAAGGTAAATTTCCAATTTGTATCATTCCTGCGTCTCTTAGGGCTACGAAGGAAGTAGAAATTTCCGGGACGTTTCCGATTGAATAATTACAGGAAAATTGATTAAAATAACCAGAAACCATGCTAAAAACCGTAGATAAATCGGTTTTATTTCTTAAAAGATATAAATTATGAAGTGAATTTCCTGTAGTAGCTTCTAAAAAATAATCTTTGTTTATTAAGTAAGAATTTATAGAAACATTGGCGGATTGGGCATCGCGGGGGATATAATTTAATGTTTTATTGCCTATACCCGCGTATGTGAGAGGACCTAAACCAAGATTTTGTTGAATCGTAACGTCTTGAACACCAATTACTCTTCCGGTATTCATTACCAAAATTTGTTGTTCGTGACCGATTTTATAATTAACTAGAGATTCGCTCAAATTTTTCCTTTTCCTTGGATAAATTTACACAAAATAGTGTAAAATATATTAGAAAAATCGGTTTAAGGTTTTAATAATTAAATATGGCGGATATTTTCAACATAAATAACTGGGTGGCATCTACGTTATACAATATAGATGATATTGTTATAAATGGAAGTTACTACTACTATAGCAAGGCGCGGCATACGAGCACTTCAAATTTTACTACAGATAAAAACAATGGAAGTTGGGGTGGCGTTATTACATATAACGGAGAAACAAAACCTTATTTTGAATGGAAACCATCGTATAATTATCGCGTTCCAATTAAACCATTAGTTAATACAATAAGATTTTCTGAAGGCTACGCTCAAGATATCAATGATTCGATTAGTTCAAATTTATTAACGCTAGAACTACAATTTAATGATAGGTCGCTCTCAGAGATATCGGCGATACTACATTTTTTGAATACTAGAAAAAACGAACGGTTCTTTTTTATTCCACCCCAGCCTTATGGGATAGTTAAACGTTTTATTTGTTTGGAGTTTGAACATACACAATCTTTCTACGATAAATATTCTCTGAGTTGCCGATTTGACGAAAGGATTTAATCATGAATAAATCTGAAGCATCCACAGCAATAAAACAATTATATTCTGAAGCATCGTCTTTAGAACCTAGTTCGTTGGTCCAATTATTTGAAATAAATATTGCTGATATAGGCGTGGAGCGTGGGACTATTAGTATTACAGATGCTAATGCACAAATTTCAAAATACAAAAAATACTTGCCTACTGTAAGCGATATTTTCGCTCGTGGTTACAAAGAAGGACAAAGTTATACTGTTGGTTGCTGGATTGGTGTAACAACGACGATTCGTGCTGGTGGAGAGTAAAATATTTCAATTTAAAAATTGGAAGATTATAAAAAGAGTCGTTCGCATTTGTGGATGGCTCTTTTTAATTTTCAGCTTTGCTGAAAATTCATTTTCAAATCTTCAAATCTTCAAATTTTTTACCCTGAACCCCAACCTTCAAATCTTCTAATTTTTTAACATTCCAAAATTTCTAATCTTTTATCAGTGTCATTTCAAACCATGGCAACACACGGGTGTCTCTTCGTACGGTAGGTGAATCACCCCCAAATACGATGAACTTTGATAAGGGTCGGCCGGTTAACTTTTCAAACTTTTCTAAATTGGAAAAAAAATCAGTGTTGATGGTAGTTCCGGATTTTATTTCTACCGCTTTTAGGCCAGCACCATCCTCAATGATAAGATCGATCTCAAGACCTTTGCTGTCGCGCCAAAAGTAAAGTGACTCCCTTTTCCCCTTGTTATAAAATCCCTTCAGACAGTCCACCACAATCATGTTTTCGAAAAGTGCTCCTCTTGCCCAATGTTTTTCAACATCGTGTGTAGAGGTAATACCAAGCAAACTACACGCAAGTCCGGTATCATGAAAGTAAGCTTTCGCACTCTTAACAATTCGCTTCGAATAGTTGTGATGGTAAGGGCGAAGAAAAAAAACCAGGAACCCTGCCTCCAATAAAGAACACCAGGATTGGATAGTCTTATAATCTACTCCTACCTCTAGGCTCAAGGAAGAGAAATTAATGAGTTGACCAATTCTGCCGGCAAGTAGCCCCATAAATTTTCGAAAAGAATTGATATTGCTGGCGTTTACCAGACCTGCGATGTCTCGTTCAAGATACGTTTGAGTATAGGAAGGGTAAAAGAAGGAAGGGTCAATATTTTTATCGTAGACTCGCGGATAAAAGCCTTTGCGAATGGCCTCATTGGGATTTTCTGGAAGCAGGCGCGCGTTCCTAAGTTCGTGCAAGGACAAAGGCAGCAAATGAGAAACGAAAACTCTTCCCGCCAGACTTTGCGAAATGGTTTGATGGAGTAGAAAGTTTTGGGAACCGGTTAGGATATATTCACCGGGTTTTCCGCTTTCATCGCTCAAGACTTGTAGGTAGGAAAAAAGATCTGGCATCCGTTGTGCCTCATCAATGATCAATCCCTTTTTATGAGTGCGAAGAAATGATTTTGGATCCTCTTGGGCAGCTAGCCTCGTTTCAGGCGACTCGAGATTCACATAGTCATAATCTGGAAAACAAACTTTTGATAGCGTGGTTTTACCTGACTGCCGCGGACCAGTGATGCTGATGATCGGCATCTTTTCGGCCATCTGTACTATAATTTCGCCTAATTCTCTGTTGACCATACTCAAAAGTACAAATTAGTATCAAAACTCCTAATATGTGAAAATCAAACTTACCTTAACCTGTCTTCCCGACTTCCGACCTTTCCGAATTTTAGCTTTCAACTTTCAACTTCCAGCTTTCTATTTTGAACTTTGAACTTTCAACTTTGAACTTTGAGCTTTCAACTTCCAGCTTTCTATTTTGAAACTTTGAACTTTGAACGGTCAACTTCCGGTCTTCCCGACTTTCAGCTTTCAACTTTGAGCTTTCAACTTCCAGCTTTCTATTTTGAACTTTGAACTTTGAACTTTCAACTTTTAGCTTTCAACCTTCAGCTTCCAATTTTTTAATTTTTACAAAAAGAGGCCACCCTTGCAGATGGCCTCCTCTAAAAAAATACTACCTCCTCTTCACCCTCCGCGAAATCCATCGTAAACCCAATGACACACCAAAGCTGACCACGGCTCCGATCAGCGATAGCAAGGCCGTTTTCAATAGGTCTTCAGAATGAATATTGGCAAAGAGCGTAAGAAGCGTACCACTGGCAGTGCCAACCACTGTACCAGAGTGATTACTTGATGCCGCCATGTCGCCTTGCCTTGCGCACACCAGGATCATCAACCACCGTCTGACTGACAGTGGACATCACCGTGCCAGCTACCGTCAGATAACCTGCAATAGTAATAACCCCGGCAGGCAACGCCACCGGTGCGGTTAACAATACTCCTCCGGCTGCCACCAATGACAACCCAATGTTCCTAAGCACCCTGAAAAACCTGGGGGTAGGTGCCTTCACCCGCTCAATAATAGTCATAGCTCTTGTTAATTAATTTTACGCTAAATAATTCTCACATCTGACATCTTACATCTTACATCTCACATCTCATATCTCAACTCTTGCCTCTCACCTCTACCTCCCATTCAGTTTTAAGTGGACGACTTTAATGTCCTCAACAGGTGACCTCGAATGGAGTGATGGCGATACACGGCAAGAGTCCTGATACTTCGTTCAGCTTTCAGCTTTTCACTTTCAGCTTTCAGCTTCCCGTCTTTCCGTCTTTCCGTCTTCCTGACTCCTGACTTCTGTCTTTCAGCCTTTCAGCCTTTCACTTACGGCTTTCAACTTTCAGCTTTTTCACTTTCAGCTTTCAGCTTCCCGACTTTCCCGTCTTTTCCGTCTTCCTGACTTTCTGACTTCCTGACTTCTGTCTTTCAGCCTTTCACTTACGGCTTTCAACTTTCAGCTTTTCACTTTCAGCTTTCAACTTTCAGCTTTCAGCTTGCCGACTTTCCGTCTTTCCCGACTTCCCGACTTCTGTCTTCTGTCTTTCCGTCTTCCTGACTTCCTGACTCCTGACTTCTGTCTTTCCCGACTTTCCGTCTTTCCGTCTTCTCCCTACACCCCACTATCCACCGCAGCAATAGTCAGCGCATTGAATGCTCCGTTGCGCAAGGCATACCTGTTCCCATTCACCTCCTGGTAAAACTCAATACCGAAGGCAAGAAAAAGTGGATGGGTGCTTTCCGGAGTAACCGTCTGTGATAACACGATTTCAGGAATCGCTTCTATGGACAGAACCCGTTCACCACTGTCGGCATGACCGTTTACAAAGGAGCCCTTTTCAAAGTCCACGGCAGCAGCCCCACTTACTAACTTGAAGTGCGTGGCTCCGGGTGGCGCAGTGATCAGGTTCGTTGGCACAAATGTAGGGATGGTAATGCCAAGCGCCCCGCTCACCCGATCGATCTGAAAAGTGTACGGAGCAAAAAAAGTTTTGTCCAACCGTCCGTTCTGATTGAACTCAAAACCACTGAGCAACGCAGCTTCTCCATCAATCACATTGCGTGCCCCTCGGTTGCTGGTGGCATCGGCCTGAATCACCTTCACCATCAACTGGGTTAATCGGTTGGACATCCGACTGTCCGACACATTCGCGATCAGCATGCGCAAAGCAGAGCGCAGCAACTTGCTGGCGGAACCCGCTCGTCCAAATTCAATCCCGTTTTCACGCGTCCGCGCAAAAGCTGGATCGTTCTTGATCCTCGCCCCATCAATGCCGCCTTTCTGCCGCACGAGGTGCCCGTCTTTGGACTTATAGAAGGAAATATCCCCCATTTGTCCGGTCAACTTAATGACCCCATCTTGTCTAGCCATAATTTTAAAATTGTTTAAATGATCCCCCCTGTTACAGGCCAGGTGAGTTAGCCTTGCTGCAGCATCATCACAACGACAAATAGTTTACAGCATGATAATCCTCATTCCGTTTTGAAAAGAAAGCAGCACACTGTTCCGCACCTGCCGAAAAGAAAAATGTAGTGTAGGCAGGTTCCGGTTATTCCAAATCCGGTAAGTTTTGCACAGATTTGGAAAGGACATAGTTATTTCAGGAAAGGACAGGAAAGGACAATCAGTAAGGATAAAGCAGGGATCAAGCACAGATAAAGCACCCATAAAGTACAGATAGAGCACAGTTATTTAGACACTGCCTTTTGCATCTGTATTTACCGATTCGTAAGCTTACCTACTTTGATGATGCGGAAGAGGATGCAACACCCCATCAACTCATTCCGGTAACATGGGATGAAATAAAAATTGCAATTGCATCTCACCACAAGGAATATGTAGACTCTTTGTCTTAACGCCTTCCGGTCGAAGTGATGTGAAAAATAGAACCGTCATTTCGAACCTGTCCCGCTAAAGGCGGGAGAAGCGAACTGAATTTTTCAATTTGGTGAAATGTGTATAGCGACTGAGCCTGCCTGCCGGTTAGGCAGGAAATCTCCTTATAGAGCACCTAAAGAGTTAAGCTCCCGAACTGGGAACTTCTCATTCCTCGGATCTACACATCACCTTCCTTCGTCAGGCTCGTTGCGAAATCACGTTCATACTATTTTGGACTTGGAATGGATACACATAAAATATTATTTTAAATTTGATGGATGCAAATTTCCTTTTCTCCACCCTACATTGATGATGATGTTAAGCGCGAAGTACTCGATACGCTGGATAGCGGCTGGATTACCTCGGGCCCCAAAGTGTTGGCATTAGAAAAGTTAGTGGCTGAACAAACCGGAGTGCCACACGTGGCATGCTGCAATTCGGCTACCTCCGGATTGATGTTGCTCTTGCATTGGTATGGAGTAACCCGTGGCGATGAAGTGATTATACCTGCTTATACGTATGCAGCCACGGCACTGGTAGTGATGCACCTCGGTGCTAAACCGATTCTGGTTGACTGCGGCCCTGACTTCAACATGGATGTGGCCCAGCTACGTCAAAAGATTACAACAAACACAAAAGTGATCATGCCGGTGGATATTGCCGGCTGGCCCTGTGATTACAAACAGATAAATGAACTTATCAACGAACCTGCCATACACAAACTGTTTGCTCCCAAAACGGAAACGCAAAAACAATTAGGTCGCATCCTCGTCCTTGCGGATGCCGCCCATTCAATTGGCGCAATTTATAACGGACAACAGATGGGCCATGGGGCCGCCTTCACGGTATTCTCTTTCCACGCAGTAAAAAATGTTACTACAGCCGAAGGCGGAGCGATGTGTATAAACCTTCCGGCTCCTTTCAAAAATGAGGGAGTTTATAAAACGTTAAAACTCTGGTCACTTAATGGTCAAACTAAAGATGCTTTGGCGAAGACACAGGGGGCAGGGTGGAAGTATGACATCGTCTATCCTGGTTTTAAGATGAACATGCCCGATATCTGTGCGGCTATCGGTCTGGCTCAATTGCGAAAGTATACGTCAGTAATTTTACCCGCGCGGAAAAGAGTATTTGATCAATATTTAAAATTACTCTCAGAGTATACCTGGGCAGAATTACCCCCAACGGATACAGCAGAAAAAGTATCCTCGTATCACCTGTTCGCCTTGCGGATTAAGGGAATATCAGAGCAACAACGGGATAGTATGATTGACTTAATCACAGCAGAAGGCGTTTCTGTGAATGTCCATTTTCAACCCTTGCCACTACTAACAGTCTTTAAAGATCGGGGTTATGCCATAGCGGATTACCCAATTGCTTTAGATAGCTATTCGCGTGAAATTTCATTACCGGTTTATCCGGAATTGGATACGTCAAAATTGGAATACATTGTTAATGCAGTAGTGAAAGCATATCAAAAGGTAGCAAATGGTTAAGCGCCTTTTCGATCTGGTAATTTCCAGCGTAGGATTAATAGCGTTATTGCCTGTATTATTACTAACTGCGCTATTGATAAAATTCGATTCAAAAGGTACGGTACTCTACTCACAGGAAAGAGTAGGCCAAGGAGGGAGGCTATTTAAACTCTTAAAATTCCGAACCATGGTGGTAAACGCGGACAAGGAGGCAGCCATTACAGTAGGCAACCGTGATCCAAGGATTACCAAAATCGGGTACTATCTTCGAAAGTATAAATTGGACGAACTTCCTCAACTGATAAATGTTTTGATAGGGGAGATGAGCTTAGTGGGGCCTCGTCCGGAACTCAAAAAGTTTGTGGATCTCTACTCTAAGGAACAACACAGAGTGATCGAAATTAAACCAGGTATCACGGATTACGCATCCATTGAATTCAGGAATGAGAATCAACTATTGGAAGGAAAGGCCGATCCCATCGCGTTTTATATCAAAGAGGTGATGCCGCAGAAGCTAATCTTGAATATGAAATACCTGGAAAACCAATCCCTTTGGACAGACTGCAAAATAATCCTGAGGACAATAGCAGTAGTACTGTTCAAGGCGAAGAAATCGGAGCATCAGTAAATAGACTAATTGATACTCAAAATAATTACACGTCAATTGCGAGCACCCGCGTTGGGTAGGTGGAGGGGCGAAGCAATCCCATAATGTTGAAGA